>JAEKFU010000207.1 GCA_016522385.1 Pseudomonadota bacterium | reverse complement strand
CTGCCGCTTTGCGCGAGTTAGCCGAAGAAACCGGTATTACCGCGCGCATCATTCGCTTGCTGGATTGCATTGACGTGATCCAGAAGACCCGTAACGGCCAGATTGAATCGCACTACGTCTTGAGCGTGTTCGGCGCCCAGTGGGTGGATGGCGAGGCGTGCGCCAAGAGCGATGCCAGCGAAGTCCATTGGGTCGAACCGGCAGACCTTGACCAGTTTCAGATGACGCCGGGAACCGCTGAACTGATTCGACGAGTGGTTCCGGTTCTCACCGAAATCTGATTGGCTAAACCGTTGAGAACGCGGCAATATCGCGACATGAGATACTTTATCATCGTTGCCGGTGCAGTGATCGCGCTGTTTTCCATTGTTGCGATGGCTGACAGTCGCATCGACCGCTTCAAGCGGTCCGGATGGGAAGACACCGACTTCTCAAAAATTTCGATCTCCCTAGATGAGATTCTTTCCGGCGGACCGCCAAAGGACGGAATACCGTCGATCGACAAGCCGGTGTTCAAGCCGATCAGCGAAATCGAGGACCTTGCCGATCGCGAACCGGTTGTCAGTCTCCAGATCAACGGCGATGCCCGTGCCTACCCGCTGCAGGTGCTGACCTGGCATGAAATCGTCAATGACACGGTCGGCGGCAAGCCGGTGACGGTGACTTATTGTCCTTTGTGTAACGCGGCAATCGCGTTTGCGCGCGAGGTGAATGGTAAGCTCTTGGATTTCGGCACCACCGGTCTTTTGCGTAATTCTGATCTGGTCATGTATGATCGGCAGTCGCAAAGCTGGTGGCAGCAGTTCACCGGGGAGGCGATAGTTGGTGAAATGCTGGGCACGAAACTTGAGCTTGTTCCCGCGCGGTTGGAATCATTCGCGTTGTTCAGACAGAGATATCCGCAGGGCAAGGTTTTGGTGCCCAATAATCCAGGGATGCGATCCTATGGCAGAAATCCCTATGCTGGCTATGACACCAGCCGGGCTCCGTTCCTGTATCGCGGGGACCTGCCTGAGGGGATCAGCCCGATGGCTCGCGTCGTCGTGGTCAGACGGGCCGACAAACCGGTCGTTTACGCCCTGCAACTGCTGATGCAAAAAGGCCAAATCGTCAACGGTGACCTAGTGTTCAAATGGCAGGCGGGCCAGGCTTCAGCACTTGATACGCGTGCGATTGCTGAAGGTCGCGACGTTGGTAATGTCACGGTCCAACGCAACACGGGCAGCGGCATGGAAGATATACCTTACGATGTCACTTTCGCCTTTGTGGTCAAGGCTTTCCACCCGGATGCCGAGATTATCAAGCCGTAAACATCGATTTGCAGGCCCAGCATTAACCCTTTTTTAGGACTCGACTCGCGGTCCACATGGCCAGTTGATAGGGTCTGATTGAAAGACGGGCGGCGGTTGGGAAAGTTGCGAGAACGCCCGAATTCCATAGGGGATTTGAAGGTGGCCTACACACCAGTCAACAAACTGACGGACGACCTGCTCAAGATGGCATCCGATCAGGAACGGAAGCATGCCGCGCTGCGGTACATTCTCGATGCGTGGGAAGAAGCCGTCTACGACGGCATAGAGCCCGATTGTATCGCCACAGCGGCAATCTTTGCAGCATTGTCCGACATGATCTCCGCCTATGGCGAAGAACCGGTGGCGAATATGGCCGAGCGGTTACCGGAACGTATACGCCACGGTGAGTTCACCGTGGGGCGTACAACTCAGTAAATTTTCATTTGAATCAGCACAGGCCCGCACGCGCGACCCAATCAGTCGCGAGGATGCCATCGTAGGTGGTTGGCCGCGGGCGGGGGCCGGTGCCGTCTATACCGAACAAATCCCTAAGCGGCCGGTGCGGCGGATATCACATCCGGTTCGACGTGGGCTTCGAATTTGGCGAAATTCTCAACGAACATCTCGACCAGCTTGACGGCTTGGCGATCGTACGCAGCAGTGTCTGCCCAGGTATCGCGCGGCCGCAAGATACTTTCATCGATGCCCGGAATTTTGGTAGGGATTTCAAAGCCGAAATACGGGTCTTTGCGCATTGGAGAATCATTCAGGCTGCCGTCCAGCGCACCAGCCAGGAGCGTGCGCGTGGCGTGGATCGGCATGCGGTGTCCTTCGCCATAGGGGCCGCCGGTCCAGCCGGTATTCACAAGCCAGCACCGCGCATCGTTCTTGGTGATCAGATTTCTCAGGAGATTGCCGTAAACGCTGGGATGACGCGGCATGAACGGTGCGCCAAAGCAGGTCGAGAAGGTCGCCTGGGCACCGTCGACGCCAGTTTCGGTTCCGGCGACCTTTGCCGTGTAGCCCGAAAGGAAATGATACATGGCCTGGGCCGGCGTCAATCGTGCGATTGGTGGCAGCACACCGAATGCGTCTGCCGTCAGCATGATGACGTTCTTGGGCGGCCCCGCCATGCCGGTTTCAGAGGCGTTTGCGATGTAGTGCATCGGATAAGCGACCCGGCCATTCTCGGTCAGACTGCCATCGTCAAAATTCGGACAGCCCGTCTTGGGATCAATCATCACGTTTTCGAGCAGAGACCCCCAGCGTTGCGTCGTGGCATAGATTTCAGGTTCGGCTTCGGGCGACAAATTGATCGTCTTGGCATAGCAGCCGCCTTCGAAATTGAAGATGCCGGCCTCAGACCAACCGTGCTCATCATCACCAACAAGCTGGCGTGCAGAATCGGACGACAATGTGGTCTTTCCGGTGCCAGACAATCCGAAAAACAGGGCGGACTGCCCGTCCGGTCCGACATTCGCAGAACAGTGCATAGGCATCACGCCGCGCTCGGGGAGTAAATAATTGAGGATGCCGAAGACCGACTTCTTCATCTCGCCGGCATATTCGGTGTCGCCGATGAGGACCAGCCCTTTGCTGAGATTAGCGGCAATGACGGTCTCGCTACGGGTACCGTGGCTGGCCGGATCGGCCTTGAAACTGGGAAGATCGATGATCGTGAAATCAGCAACAAACCCATCCAGTTCGGACGTCTCAGGTCGACGCAGCAAATAGCGGATAAATAAAGCGTGCCAGGCGAACTCGGTGATCACTCGGACCTTGATGCGATGATCGGGATCAGCTCCACCATACAGATCCTGCACAAATAGCGTCATGCCCTCGGCATGCCGCACCATGTCTTGATGTAGTTGATCGAACTGGGTCGGCAGCATTGATGCGTTGTGGTCCCACCAGACCGTCTTGTCGGTTAGCGAATCGCGGACGATGAACTTGTCCTTGGCAGAACGTCCTGTGTGCTTGCCGGTCGTTACGGCAATCGGACCGGTACTCAACGCGGCCCCCTCACCGCGTTGGATGATTAGCTGATACAGCTCGGCCTCATTGAGATTTTGATGGACTTTTGCAAGGCTCGCCAATCCCGAACCAGATATCGCGTGATTCCGGCCGGCGCTGTCCGATTGCTTCACTTTGTCATTCCCTATCCAGGCACACTGCAGGACAACCGACAGTGCTGAAATAGCTCTTATGAACGCCACGCTGCGTCCAATGTATCTGGAGACCGGTCAATCGGTTAAGTGCCGAAACGGCAAATTGACCCCTCGCCCGGTTTTCTATTAGCGCGGTAAAGCACGGAAACCAATAGCCAACTGCAAGCCAGTCAATGGCGGCTTTTCGCAATTCTATGAAACTTTGACCCTTCGACCAGCCAACTTTCATTGCGCTTTGCTGAATCATGATGAGCGCACAAAATACCTTGCTATCCGGGTGGCGAACTACCATATACTGGCCAGATTCGGCGACAGTGCGGGCGACTCGTGGAGATTAAGCCCGAAAATTGCTCATGGCACTGCCACAATTTACACCAGTTCGACGCGTAGAGCGCTAAAGGATTGCACTAGCTATGGGTAAAAGAATGCCGAAGATCGCTTTAGTTGATGACGACCGCCATATTCTTACCTCAGTAAGCATGGCACTCGAGGCCGAAGGCTACCAGACACAGACCTACACCGATGGTGTGGCAGCGCTTCAGGGGCTGGAAGACAACCCACCAGACATGGCAATCTTCGATATCAAGATGCCGCGCATGGATGGTATGGAATTGTTACGTCGACTGCGCCAACGCAGTGACCTGCCGGTCGTGTTCCTGACCTCCAAAGACGATGAGATCGATGAACTCTTCGGACTCAAGATGGGTGCCGACGATTTTATTCGAAAGCCTTTCTCACAACGTCTACTTGTGGAAAGGGTCAAAGCAGTGCTGCGCCGGGCGCAACCTCGTGATGCTGCAGCGATACAGACCGAAGCCTCCCGGGCTATTGAACGCGGACAGCTGGTCATGGATCCGGATCGCCATTCGTGCACCTGGGATGGCCGCCCGGTGACGCTGACAGTGACTGAGTTCCTCATTCTGCAGGCACTGGCGCAGCGCCCTGGCATCGTCAAAAGCCGCGATTCGCTGATGGATGCAGCTTATGACGATCAGGTCTATGTCGATGACCGCACGATAGACAGCCACATCAAACGGTTGCGCAAAAAATTCAAGGTTGTCGACAATAGCTTCGATGCCATCGAAACACTCTACGGCGTCGGGTATCGTTTCAAGGAATCTTGATCAATACAGGGCCGAGGGCGGGATGAGCATTCGTGTGCGTAGTGTTGCGCACGCATCCCGCTCGAATTGAACGAAGTCGGTTTCATGGATTTTGTTTGACTTAATCAAGATTCATCCTCATCTAGACACCGCATCTGGACGTTTATCTGGTAACCTGCAGCAAATTTGTTTGCTGAGCAGGTGATTGATGCGTGCTAACGTTACACCTTGATGGTAGCGAATGTTGACATAGATGCCCCGGCCGCATCGGGAACCGGGCTACAGGCGACGAGCGCCGGCGCACGGGGCGGTATGTTCGGGTGGTTGCGTAGTCTGGCACCAGCTCGCCTGACGAGTCGCATCATTCTGATAAATCTGGTCGGCCTGGTCATTCTCGTAGGCGGTATCCTCTACTTCAACGAATCCCGCGCCAGCCTGATTGATGCGCGCGTTGAAAGCCTGATGACGCAGGGTAGAATCATGGCTGCAGCCGTGGCCTCTTCAGCAACGATCGATACCGGGCGCATCGTGATCGATCCGGACAAGTTGCTTGAACAGCAACTGGGTGACGATGCAGCGGTTGATCTCGACGCGCTACGCAATCTTGAATTCCTGATCCGACCCGAACAGGCCGGTCCAGTGTTGCGGCGCCTAGTTCGCTCAACTGATACTCGTGCACGAATTTATGACCGCGAGGGATTGCTGGTCGTCGACAGCCAATATTTCTACGGCCGCGGCGATATCCTGCGGGTGGACCTGCCGCCAATCGACCAGCCCGGCGAATCCGTGCTGACGCAATGGTGGCATGGCCTCAATGATTGGCTGTTTTCAAACGATTATCCGATCCAGAAGGAATACGGTCTGGAAAACGGCAAGGAGTTTCCCGAAGTCACCGCGTCCTTGAACGGCGCCTCGGTCAGCGTGGTCCGGGTCAACCAAAGCAACGAAATCATCGTGTCGGTGGCGGTGCCTATACAGCGATTCCGGGCGGTGTTGGGT
>JAEKFU010000197.1 GCA_016522385.1 Pseudomonadota bacterium | reverse complement strand
CAGTCGTGCTTCACGGCGTATGGCATTGGAACATCAGAAGCGAGGAAGACCTGATGAACCGGGCTTTTCCTGAGGATTATCTCCAATACTGCAAGGTAACGGGACGGTTCATTCCCAGAATTTGGAGTTTCCGGCGCAACACCCCGTATCAGCCAACCGGCTAGATTGGCCTCAAACGCATTTCCAGTTGCTAACGCGCCCATGCCGAGAGAATGACATTCTTTGAATGTCCGAAGTTGGCACTCAAGAGACCAACTCGCTTCGCTGACAGGTAGTCCGCTGTTCCCCCGATAACCGACGTTCAGACGCGGACGCGGTGATTGCGTCTGTTCACGGATGGACAAGGGACATACGTGTCAGCAGGCTGTCAGGCCGGCTGATGACCCAAATGCGGCATCAATCCATCGAACAGAAAGTCAGTACCGCATGTGAGAAATGCGGCAAAGCACTTGTCAGCTAGGGCAAGCTCTTGAGCTCTGATGTGGTGTCAATAACGACTTCAACATCCGATGCGTTCAACGCGCATGCGGATATACCAACCGCGATCAAATATGGTCATTCCTGTGCCAGGTCGGGGTCTCAGTTTGATCTGCGTCAACGCAATCGGACCAATCGACATCTACTTCGCATGGCAACCTCACCCACTGGTGATCCGAACATTGAGTCGTCTACATTTGCAGCCACAACGCGTCTTGAATCTCGATCCACTGATGTGCTGAAGCGATGCGTATTCGCGAGAAAGCGGTTGGTGTGAGGGGCTTCGGTAAAAGTCGCGCTTCGCCAAGTGCTGCGACATCGTCACTGAATTTGTGGTGTTGCCTTGGAAATGAGTTGACACGTCGATTGGCGGCACATCTGTTCATTCTATAGAAAGATCCGATTGGAGGAGCTTGAAGTCATTGAAAAAACCTAACCTATTGATCGTCGGAGCCGGCGGCGTAGGTGCCGTCACCGCTCAAAAGGCGGCACAGTTCCGTGACGAATTCGGCAACATCCTGCTGGCAAGCCGGTCATCTGCAAAGCCACAGACAATTGCCGAAGATGCCCAGAATCGCTGGGCTGGGCAGGGCGCGGCTCCGGTGCTTGAGGTGCGCAGAATCAACGCCCGCGATGTCAATGACATGGTCAAACTCATCCGAGAAACGGCATCTGAAATTGTTGTCAACGTCGCCTCACCGTACTGCAACGCGCCGTTGATGGATGCCTGTATTGAAGCTGGAGCCCATTATATAGACACCGCGGTTGCCGAGGACGAGCACACCGAGAACTCGCCGGCGCCCTGGTATGAGCAATTCGAGTGGCCGCGCAGACCGCACTTCGAAAAGAAAGGCCTGACCGCCATACTCGGCATTGGTTTCGATCCGGGCGTTGTCAATGTCTTTTGCGCCCATGCCAAGAAGCATCAGTTCGACCTTATCGATACGATTGACATCATTGATGTGAATGGTGGCGACCACGGCAAGTACTTCGCCACAAATTTCGATCCGGATACCAACCTTCGCGAAATCATGGAGGACGTGATCTACTGGGAGGATGGAGAATTCCGTACCATTCCACATCATTCCAAAGCCCGCCAGGTCAACTTGCCGGAGGTGGGGCTACATAAGGTCTATTCGATGGGACATGATGAGCTGCATTCGCTACCGCGGTTCATTCCAGAGGCCAAGCGCATTGAGTTCTGGATGGGCTTCGGCGACAGGTACCTGCAAGTCTTCGACGTGCTCTGCCGGCTCGGCCTGCTGTCAAGCATTCCCGTCGAAGTCGATGGCGTGCACTTGGCACCGGTTAGGATGGTCAAGGCGGTTCTCCCGGATCCGTCGACCCTTGCGGCGGGCTATACGGGCAAGGTGTGCATTGGTTGCGATATTCGCGGCGTGAGCAATGGACAGGACAAGCGTTCCTTCATCTACTCCACATGCGAGCATCAGGCTTGTTATGAGGAAGTCGGCTCACAGGCGATTTCCTACACCACGGGCGTCCCGGCGATGACCGCCGCGATCCTGTTGGCGCGCGGCGTTTGGCGGCCGGGAACCATGGTCAATGTGGAGCAGCTTGATCCCGATCCATTCCTGGAACTAATGCCTGAAGTTGGTATAGGCTGGACAACACGAGAGTTGCCCTTGGACGGTTCTTGGCCCATCGAGAATGACTGAGACACAAACCGTTTTCTCGGAATTCGATCCCACGCGGGTTCCGAGCCCATGTTACGTCATCGACCTTGCAACACTTGAGGGCAACCTTCGAGTTTTGCGTCGCATCGCGGATGATGCGGATGTGAGAGTACTGCTGGCGCTCAAGGCCTTCGCGTGTTTCGAGGTGGCCGCTATCATCGACACCTATCTCGATGGAACAGCCGCAAGCGGGCTTTGGGAAGCACGTCTGGGTCATGATCGTTTTGCCGGCGAAGTGCATGCCTATCTGCCGGGACTTAAGCCGGACGATATGGAGGAAATTCAGACTTACTCTAACCATTTGATCTTCAACTCCTTGAACCAGTGGGAGCGGTTTGCGCCGCACCTTTCAGCCTCGGCAGGGTGTAAATGCGGCCTACGAATAAATCCACGACACAGCGAGGTCGAGATCGCCGCATACGACCCCTGTGCCGTCTGGTCTCGTCTTGGCATCCTGGCACAAGACCTCAGCACAGACATGCTTGGACAGATCACCGGCTTCCATGTGCATGCTCTTTGCGATCAAGGTTACGAACCATTCGACCGGCTGCTCGCAGCGACGGAATCCCGGTTCGGTCATTTGTTCGGAGATATCAATTGGATCAACTTGGGGGGCGGGCAGCTTCTGACCGACCGTGAGTATCCGGTGGAACGCCTGACCGACAGACTGCGCGCGTTCCGGCAACGCTGGGGCCTGCAGGTCTATCTCGAGCCCGGTACGGCAGTGGCGCTGAATGCCGGCGCGCTCGTCACTGAGGTTGTTGACACCGGCTGGAACGACGGCCATTTCGCTGTAATGGATGCCTCTGCAACCTGCCATATGCCGGACGTCATCGAGGCGCCCTACACCCCGGATCTGCTTGGCGCAGTTAGGCTCGACCCTATCACGGAACCTGCCGAGCAGGATGACCGGGTGTTTCGCCTGGGCGGGCCAACCTGTTTAGCCGGCGACATAATCGGAACCTATCGATTCGAGGATAACCCCAAGACCGGGGACCGGTTGATCATCTTGGACCAGGCTTACTATACAATGGTGAAATCGACGACGTTCAACGGCACGCAACTTCCTGCAATCGCTCTTTGGAATTCGCGGACAGATGAGCTCAGCGTTATTCGGGAATTTGCCTATGACACATTCGAGAGCCGGCTCGGCTGATATCAGTTCTGAGAGTGGTTCTTGCCCTTCCAATGCACACGTAAAGATCGAGCGATACTGAAGTCTCTTGCTGGCACTGTGGTTTTGCCCTTGTTTGGAGGACACCTAGAATGAGACGCGTTGAGCGTCAGGAGGTGTCAAATGACCAAGCCGAAGCGTCAATACAAACGCTACAGCTCGGCACGCGACATGATCGCCTTCTGACGGATGTGCCGGAACGTTTTCCCATGGTCGCTCAGCCGGCGCTGCAAGGTTCTCGGCAAAAGATCTGATTGTCTGGCGACCTCTTCAACACTCGGTCGACCGCGGCGATACTGGCTCTTGCACATCTGTCTTGTTGTTGAAACAATGTCAGTCTGGTCGGGCGAAGCAGACCCTGGACGGCGGCCGTGACTGTCTTGCTGTTGGTGCATCTTGCAGTAGGCAAATGTTACCTGAACTTGCGTCTTGTCCCGAACCCTGACTTTTTCGCCGACATTGAGCGGGCCTCTGAATAGCGCTGGGCCATCATTGGATAGTCGTGCTTGAGGCCCCATGCCGCGCGATACTCGTCTGGCTCCATACCATGTCTTGAGGAAATGTGTCGCTGGAGCGATTTGAATGCTTTGCCACAGAAAAGGCAAGTAATTGCATCAGCACTGACCGAGCGATGAATTGGTACGGCAGGCTTGTGTTCTTGCCCAAGTTTAGTTGTGGTCGTACGCGATACACCTGACAATGCTCCGTGAACGATTGCGATTAGACCTGGCAATTCTGAAGCAGGCATCGCGTTATTGCCGACATATCCAGCCACGATTTCGGCAGTCAGCCGCGTTAATTCT
>JAEKFU010000138.1 GCA_016522385.1 Pseudomonadota bacterium | reverse complement strand
GACAGGCGTGCTGCATCTTCAGCAGGCATGCCGGCAGCGGTCAACTCGGCGGTTTCGGCCCGCACACGGACAGCGATCGGGTTGTCGGCGTCGGGCTCATCGAGCCCGGCAATGGCACGGACGGCCTTGTCGAACAATTCGATCTGAGCGGGAAATGCATCGCGAAAAAAACCGGAGATACGCAAGGTGACATCGATGCGCGGGCGCGCGAGCCTGGCCACGGGCGTGATCTCAAAACCGGTGACGCGCCAGCTGGCCGGGTCCCATTGCGGCTTGGCACCGATCAGGGCGAGAGCCTGAGCTATATCATCGCCGCCGGTGCGCATGTTCGAGGTGCCCCAGACACTCAGGCCCAATGCGGCCGGATAACGGCCATGGTCCTGGAAGTGACGGTTCAGCATTTCAGTTGCCGAGTTCTCGCCGAGCACCCAGGCGGTCGGCGTCGGCACGGCGCGGTTGTCGACGGAATAGAAGTTCTTGCCGGTCGGCAACACATCGAGGCGGCCGCGGGTCGGTGCACCGGAGGCGCCGGGCGCAACGAAACGGGCATCAAGGCCGGCGAGGAGGTTGGCAATTTCGCTGGGGCCGCAGCCAGTGACCGCGGGGCGGATTTTGGTTTCGATGGTTTGCAGGACGGCGTTAGAGGTCGCACCGGGTGACGTTACTCCGGCCCCTAACACGCCCTCGTTGCAGTGGAGAGTTGGAGAGTGCGGCCGGGCGACCAGGTGTTGCGCCAGCAGTTCGAGGCGTTCAACCGTATCACCGTTTGTGCGCCACGGATCGTCAGACAGGTCGGCCAGGGCTTGTGGCTTTGGCCCGGTCCAGGGTTCACCCAGCTGGGCGGTGAACGGGTCGAATTCCAGGTTGAGATCAGCCGCAAGCGCGCGAATGAGCGACTGGTCGCCTCCATCGCCGAGCCCGCGTGGGGAACGGGTCAGGGCGACGATCAGGTCGGTTTGCAAATCGCCTTTCGGGCTTTGGCCAAGGATATGCAGGCCATCCCGGATCTGTGCCTCCTTAAGGTCACACAAATATGTGTCGAGTTTCTGCAACGCCTCGTCTTTATTGATGCCAGCAATTCCGGCATCCTGGTCGAGACCGGACGATTTGGTCATGTCGAGGATTTGGCTCTTGAGCGCAGAGAGGCGGCGCTTGTCGAGGCCGGTGGCCAGGTAGTATTCATCGACCAGCGCCTCGAGATCCCGGTAGGGGCCGTAGCTTTCCGCCCGGGTCAACGGCGGCGTCAGGTGATCGATGATGACGGCGCTGGTGCGGCGCTTGGCTTGGGTGCCTTCGCCAGGGTCATTGACGATGAAGGGATAGAGCTGGGGCAGGGGACCGAGAGCGGCTTCGGGAAAGCATGCGTTTGTGAGGCCGACCGCCTTGCCGGGCAACCATTCAAGATTGCCGTGCTTGCCGTTGTGGATGATCGCATGGGCGCCAAATTGCTCGCGCAGCCAAATGTAGAAGGCGAGATAACCATGTGGCGGCACCAGGGATGGATCGTGGTAGGTGTCCTTGGGATCGATGTTGTAGCCACGCGCCGGTTGGATGCCGATGACGATATTGCCGTAGGTTTTGGCCGGCAGCTGAAACGCGCCGGCAATCACAAATGGGTCTTCTTCCGGTGACCCCCAGCGTTCAGCGACGCTTTGTTGAGTCTCTTCAGGCAGTTGCGCGAAAGCCTTGATGTAGGTGTCGACTGGAAGCTGCGCCGGGCTCGTTGTCCCATTTGATGCGCCCGAGTTGGTCGGTCCCTGCTGTAGGGCCTCGATCAGCGCATTGCCGGCTCGCGGGTAATTTCCAGTGTCGTAACCCACACAACGCATGGCGTCGAGAATGGCAATAGTGCTGGCCGGCGTGTCGTAGCCGACACCATTGCCGATACGTCCGTCGCGGTTCGGGTAATTGGCGAGGATGATGGCGATGCGGCGGTCCTTGACCGGCTGTTGGCGCAGGGCCGCCCAGTTGCTGGCCAGATCGGCGACATAGTCGATGCGGTCGTCGACAGGCTGGTAGTTAACGATGCGACATTCGGTTGCCGGATCGCGCTCGTGGTCGGCCTTGAACGACACCGCACGGGTCATGATGCGGCCGTCGAGTTCGGGTAGGACGACATTCATGGCGAGATCGCGGGCCGGCAATCCCTGGCTGCTAGCGCTCCAGGTCTCTTGGCTTGTGCCGGAAAAGACCACCTGCAGGACGGGGCAGTCGTAAGGTGAGAATGGATTGGGCTGATCGGCCGTATCGAACGTGGCGACGGCAAAACCGGTGGCGTTTAGGATAACGGCAGGCGGGGCAATATCGAAGCTTTCGCTGATACAAGCAGCCGAAGCAGTGTCTTTGAGGCTGGAGATGAAAATTGGCAGTGGATTGAGTCCGCGCTTTGTAAGCGCATGAATCAATGCATCGACCGGCGCGGTGAGGCCGCCTTCGATCAAGGCGCGATAGAACGTGATGGCAATGACGGGGGCCTCGGTGTGCCAGTGTTGCCTGATTGAGTTGCAGTCTGGTGACGGTTCGCCCGGCCAATAAATTGCGGCTTTGGCAAACTCTTGTGGTGGTAGCGCTGCGGATTGCTGGCCAAGCAGCGTGGTACAATAGTCGAGAAAAGCGGCGGCGTTATGCGGGCCGCCCTTGGCGAAATATTGGCGCAGGCGTTCACAGGCCTCTGCGGGCAGGCTCGACTGGGCGGTCAGGTCCGGGTCCGGATCAGCACCGCCGGGCAAGAGCGCCAGTTGGATCGATTCCTCGCGGGCAAGGGCGGTAAGCTGCTCTATGCCGTAGGCCCAGTAACTTCGGCCGCCGAGGCAGCGCACGATAATGAGCTTGGCGTGGCGCAGCGTGGTCTCGACATAGGTGTCGACAGACAGGTTGTGGCCAAGCGCCATCAGATTAGCCAGCCGTAGGGATGGTTTGTCGCCGCTGATGCCCTGATGCGCTCGGGCAAGGCTGGCCAGCTCGGAATCGGCGGCGGAAATCACGACGATGTCGCCCGGCGTTTGGGCCAGATCGACAGGTTCGGCGTTGTCGTCGATGACGCCGGATTGTGTGGCGAGCAGATGCATCGCCTTTCCCGTTAGCCTGTGATGGCAGCCGTGATGGCGGCCTCATCCATACCTTTGAAGCCGATAACCACTATCGACGACCTGCGCTGTTCGCCTTCGCTCCAGGGCCGGTCGAAATAGCTATTGACGCGCGGTCCGACAGCCTGGATCAGCAGCCGGCCGGGGGCGCCTACGAGCGAGGCAAAACCCTTGAGGCGCAGGATTTCGTGCTCACGTATGGTTGCTTCGATACGGGAGATCAGCGCCTCACGGTCATCGACGTCGCCAAGCTCGACAAAAAAGGTTTCGAAGTCATCATGGTCGTGATCTTCTTCGCCCGCCAGCTCGTGATGGGACTTGCGCGTGTCGAGATCGTCCTCAACAGCGGCGCCGACGCCAAGCAGGGCCGTCACATCGACCTTGCCGTGGCTGGTCGGCACCAGGCGGGCGCCGGGACGGATCTCCGGCTGCAAATCGCCGGACAGCTTTTCGATGGTGCCGTCTTCAAGGAGGTCAGACTTGTTGAGTAGGATCATGTCGGCGCAGCCGAGCTGATCCTCAAAGAGTTCGTGCAGCGGGCTTTCGTGATCGAGATCGGGGTCGGCCCGGCGCTGGGCATCGATGGCGTGCTCGTCATGGGCAAATCGGCCTGAGGCGAGCGCCGGTCCGTCCACTACGGTGACAACGCCGTCCACCGTCACGTGCGAGCGAATCTCCGGCCAGTTGAATGCTTTGACCAGGGGTTGCGGCAGGGCGAGCCCCGATGTTTCAATAACGATATGCTCGGGCGCCTCGTCGCGATCAATGAGCCTCTGCATGGTTGGGATGAAGTCATCGGCCACCGTGCAACAGATGCAGCCATTGGCCAGCTCAACGATGTCTTCTTGCTTGCACAGATCGTCGCCGCAACCCATGAGCACCTCGCTGTCGACGCCGACGTCACCGAATTCATTGATGATCAATGCGATGCGCCGACCTTCGGCATTTTCAAGCATGTGGCGGATCAGGGTGGTCTTTCCGGCGCCGAGAAAGCCGGTGATGACTGTGGTGGGGATCTTCTGCGGGGTCATGCGTTTGCCTCTTCACTGGTCGTGTTGCGGCTCAGCAGATAGCCGAGCATGACGCCGAGCACGATCCAGAAGACAGCAGCGGTGGCAATTGAACTGGCCGCAAAGGCGTTAGCGAGTGACGCTGGGACTTGAGTGGTGGCGTCACCATGGTGCGGGGCACCGATGAGGTGCGGCAGGGCGATGATGGCCACGCCGAGCGCTTTCATGGCCAGCGACTGCATCATGAACAGTAGTCCGATACCGGCGCCTGTGGCGACAACTGTCGCCCACCACCAGACCTGACGTGCCATCAGATTGGCCGCCGGCATACCGGGCAGTTCCGGCGGCAGGCCGGCGGAAGGCGCAAGATTGAAGGCGAGGAAACCGATCAGGCCCCAGAACGCACCGTTCGACACCGTCAGCGGCATGCCGGTCAGCAGCGCGGCGCCAGCCAGCACAAGTGCGAAAGCGGCGCCTGTCACGACATTCGCGATCACGGTGAATGCCATGCGCTCGAACCCGTCTGCCGGCGCCCAGGCTTCAGTATCGTGGCTGTGATCGTGGCCGTTCTGTTTGGCGGAGAGTGCCGCATTCTCATACGACTCAGCCTGCAGAATAAGCGGCGTGACCTTGGTATGCTGTATCAACGACATTACCAAGCCGGCGGCGAT
>JAEKFU010000027.1 GCA_016522385.1 Pseudomonadota bacterium | reverse complement strand
TGCGTGGAGTGTGCGGCCAGGTCAAAAGGCCCCTCTAGAGTTTCTAGATTTTGTTCATCCCGGACGTACCAGTGGTTGAGCAGGTCCCATGGCGCGCAATTCGCGCCAAGAGACATCACATTGATCTGCCTGTTCTTGCTGCGAACATCTGTTCCAAACTTCAAATGGGTTTGCAGGCCAGTGCCGAGGTCTACCTCCGGCAACCGCGCTAGGCCGTGATACGCGTGTTCACAAAATTGGTGAGTCAAAACGGCGTTAGATGCCGTCCTTTCTGAAAGGAGCAAGATAGGTAATATCGACGATGCAGGTATATCTTCGATTGGCCGCTTGTTCATGAACCGTCGTAAGAAATCCCGAGCCACCGCAGACTTGTTGTCCCAGAAAAACGCCGGCATCACCTCTCTTAGCATCTCAACACGGGGCTCTTCGTTGAGCGCATAGTCGACGCATTGATCAAGCATCTCATCATACGACAGGCGGACAGCCTCCAATTTCTGCAGAAACAGAACAAGGGCTTCGGAGGCGGTGCCTGCAACGCGCGCGTGCAAATATGGGAAATGGAAATTCATGCTGAGTTCGCTTGCCCCAATGAGCTTGTGGGACGGTTCATCGTGAGTTCTGAATTATAGTTGTTTATTAGGGACACTCTAGCGGCAAGCGCCGTAGCCTGAGGTCGTCCCGATTGTCTGAACAGCAAGTCCGCGTCGATAGGTGGATTGTCTGCCGGGGTCAGGCGGCCATGCGGACAGGTAGCGGAGTGAGGTAGGCCTGATCGGGCGTCTGGCCGACAAGGCTCGTTTCCCGTGCTTCATCGACGACGTTTAGAATGCCGAGCGGCTTCACCGGCTCTCACACCACGTCCGCTTGTAGCGCAAAATCACCGTAGGGCGTCAGCAAGCGGAGATTGAATTTCGAATGCCGGTTATTGGGTGAACAACGCACCAAGCTGATCAAGGTGCAGACTTGCGGCAGTTGCCAATCATCCATTCGGATTGATGTCGAGAGCCTGACATCCACGGCATGCAGCCAAGAGGACACAGTTACATGAACCCAACTTGTCAATGTGGCGCAGAGCAACCTTAGACTGTCATATGCGGGCCTGTCGTCAATCTCTGGTGTTCAACTGCGAACACGTTCGCATAGAGACCCGCGACCCACTGCTTTCCTTCTGAGGTCGAATTCAGATAGCGCAACCCATCTGCAATATATGGCTCAACCGCGTTCCAATAGAAATTCGGATAGGTTTCAACGAGATCCGCTGGACTGGATAAACCTAGTTGCTTAGCTGTGCCGGTCTCCACAAACTCATGATACAGCGCGTTCAACTTACGGTGATAGTTTGGATCAGCCAGTTGCCCAATTAGATCCGCTGCCCGCACCAGACCTGCTTCTGTATCCGTCTCTTGGTGATCTTCGTCATTTGGCACCGGAAAGCGCGTTAACTCAATGGCGCGGGCGATCCGCTCACCATTCAATACATCGTGACCCGCACAGCGCTCCTTAACAAAGATCTTTCCACGTGTGACATGGTAGGGCGTCAACACCGCATCACTAGCGCCGCGAGGGAGTTTGAACCGTTGGCCATCTTCTTCGATGATCACACTTGAATCGTCATCGGCAGCGCAAGCACCACGGACATAGCCAATGTCATGACATAGCAACGCAAAGTTAAAGTGCAGCCAGTCTTGCGGCGAGATTTGCCGGTGGAGAAGCTTGCCGCGCATAATATCTTGACCAACCAATGTCACGAGAATTGTGTGCTCGGCATTGTGATACAGAGCATCACTGCTCCCTATTCGTTCGATCAATAGCCGTGCGCCGGCATCGAGCAGCGTCGCATAGTTCGCTTCTTGGTCTCCGTAGTAATGCCGATATGTGGCTGCAAGCTTCTTGCCAACAGCCTTTGCGGCCAAAGTGGTAACGTTCGACATTTTAAGCCTCACGGGGGTTTTGAGCGCCAGTCTGTAATTGTCTTGCCCGGCAAGCATGACGTTTGCTTCAGCAACAGTCACTGCCTCCTAAGGACCCATAGTTGCTCAAAAACAGCCTGGCCGCCACGGGTCACGTGCTGCAATTAGCCACCTCAGGTCCGAGGAGTCCCAGCAACGGGAATGTTTGGACGAAGTCGGCATCGTGGCAAAGACATGGGATCATGTGCCCTCGGGCAGACCAGCCTGGCGGAGCCCTTCAAGTACCATTTCGAGAGACTCCGGGTTCCTAATCGGCAAACGTTTCTGGTACTTCGCAACCGTTGCCTCCGGCGAAGCCGACAACAGTTTGGCCAGTGCCGCCCGGGCTTGCGACAGACGATCAAGTTGCGTGTATGCCGCAATCAATAGCCAGTAGGTCGAATCCCAGTCGGCATTGAGCGCAGCGGAGCGCTCCGCCAACTCTGCGGCAAGATCGGGGCGACCACTGAACAGCCGGGCGCAGCCGGCTACCGTCAGATAGACGAAGAAGTTGGGATCGAGCGGACCAAGTGCCATAGCCCGTTCCAGCAATTCCAAACCTAAGTCGCCTTCATCGCCGAACACCATCGCTGAACCTGCAATGGCGTTGACGAAACCAGAGCCGGGGTTCTGGTTTACCGCGCGGCGCACCGCGTCAAGACCGGTGCTGTAGTCTTTCCCGGCCATAACAAGCACAAAGCCGCCGAGGACGACGGTCACGGCGTCGTCACTCCCCGAGGCCAGAGCCCGGTGGGCCAATGCGACCGCAGTTGCCACATCGTCATCGCCAAAAGGTGGCCAGGCTCGCGTTATGCGCTGTACGAGGCACCAGGCTGTGTGAGCCAAGGCCGGAGCATAGGACGGGTCAAGATCAATCGCCCTATTCAACAGATCGATGGCCTTCAGGTTGTCATCCGGCCGGATCGCATAGATGTGGGGAAGCGCTTGAAGAAAGAGATCGTACGCACCCAGATTGTCGACGGGTTTACGCCGAGCACGCTCGATCTCAGCCTTGCGCACCGTCGGCTCGATGGCACCAATCACACTTGCGGTGATCCTGTCCTGGAGATCAAACACATCCTCCAGCTCTCCATCGAAGCGGTCGGCCCAGAGATGGGCACCGGTCGACGTATCGATCAATTGTCCGGTAATGCGCACCCGGCTGCCGGCTTTGCGCACGCTGCCTTCGAGCACGTAGCGCACACCGAGTTCGCGGCCGACCTGCTTCACGTCGACAGCCCTGCCCTTGTATACAAAGCTCGAATTGCGAGCGATGACGAAAAGCTGGTTGAATCGAGACAGCGCCGTGATGATGTCCTCGACCATACCGTCGACGAAGTACTCCTGCTCGACGTCGCCGGACATATTTGTGAACGGCAGTACGGCAATTGAGGGCTTGTCAGAAAGGCTCGACGCCGGGGTCGGTTCTGGCGATAGCGCCTGCTGTGCGGTCGCGGAAACGCCGGGCTTCAGCGAATAGATCCTCACAGGTTCTGCAATGTTCTTGAGATTCGTTTCGCCGAGATCGCTCACGGCGAGATCAATTCTGGCCTTGACCTGGCGATAAGCGTCTTCAGACAAGCATATTGCACCCGGCTCAGCGACCCCTTCCAATCGTGCAGCGATGTTGACGCCGTCGCCCATCAGGTCGCCGTCGCTTTCCTCGATGACATCTCCGAGATGGATTCCGATGCGAAACTCGATATGGCGCTCCTGCGGCAGACCGGCATTCCGCTCAACCATCGCGTCCTGGACGGCAATGGCACAGCGCACAGCCTCTACGACACTGCGGAACTCAACCAGTACGCCGTCGCCGGTGCGCTTAACGACACGCCCGTTGAATTCGTCGATCGTTGGATCGATAACGTCACTGCGCAGCGTCCGCATGCGCGCCAGCGTACCTTCTTCATCCGCGCCAGTGAGCCGGCTGTACCCGACAACGTCGGCAGCGAATATAGCGGCAAGCTTCCTGTGTTCCGGCATCGCCCGGTCATCCCCTAAGGTAGTTGCTTATCAAGCGGTCGGCCGGATTTACAAGACTGCATTTCAGGTCATGCTTCAGGTTTGCAATGGGCTCGGACAACAGCCAAGGTGACGCGCGACACTTGAGATCATCGCTCTATGCCTTGCCCGAAACGCGATCCCAGAACTCAGCCCGATCATTGGTCCGCGGAAATGGCTCGGTTGGGGCAGTTACGTTCAGATATTCACAAAGCGGCTGCCAGCCTTGTTTGACCTGAAAGACCAGGAGCTGCTGCGCCGGGATTGCTTGCTTCACCGCATCGTTGTGCGCATTGAATGCATTGATCAATCCAGCCTCGTCGAGTCCTTGTGGAAATCCGGTGCCGACAATGGTGTCGTTGCACATGTCGAGCCAAGCCTGCATTTCTTCCGGGGCCTCGTCTCTTTGGGCAAGCAACCTATAGATCGTGTGTGAAAAACTCTGCGCCCAGCGTTCAGGGCTGCGATCCGTGAGGATGAATTTGGCTTCCGGGTACGCCGAGTGCAACTCGCGAAAATACTTTGCGGTCGGCCAATCGACTGCGCTTTCATAGCCTTTGTAGATTGCATTCCAATTGGCATGCCCTTGAACGGCGGACACCCATAGCGGCACCTGCACAGGCTGATTGTGCAGTACCTCTTCCATATGATGGCAAGGTCCGAATCCCAATTGATTGATTGCGAGCTTGAGCGAATAGGTGCCCGTTCGGCCCACCCCTACACCGATCACTTTCAGCGACATGTTGAGTTCCTCTGCATTCTAGGGTCTGTTGAGTATCAAGGTTGCGCTGTCCGACCCTTCAATCAGTTGACCTTGCGCCGTAACCGGCAATCTGACAAGAAAAGAAGTCCATGGTTAACCTCCGACTGCTCAGTGATTGATGCGGCCTAACTGATCCCACCTTAAGTTCAACGGTTGGAGTTGCAAAATCTGCAGTCTGCCGTGGGACGCTAAGCTGAAGACGAGTTGAAGCCAAAGTTTGGATCAATTCAAACAGCACACCGATGACCGCTCCGGGTCAACTTGAGACGTTTCAGCCCACGCTCTGAAGAGTCCACTGTCGGCTCCTTAGCAGACGAAATCGCTGCAAAATCGGACATCGAATTTCGAATGTCGGTTACTGGGGTATAGCAGACTCAATTCAAACGGGCCTTGCACTTGCGTAGGGTGCAAAACCAAGACATTCGACGTTCAGCGCAATCCAGTAGATTCCGAACCAGTTGATCGATAGTCTTTCCACAGGGGAGGAACCGTCATGGAACGCAGGCTGGCAGCCATACTTGCTGCTGACGTGGTTGGTTATACCCGTCTGATGAGCGCTGACGAAGCGGGCACGCTTCGCCGCCTGACAGACCTGCGCGAGACCGTCCTCGAACCTTTGATGACCGAGCATCGTGGCCGCATCGTAAAGCTTATGGGAGATGGACTGCTGGTGGAGTTTGCCAGTGCGGTGGACTGCGTTGCCTGTGCCCTCGCCTGGCAGGTTAAGGTTGCTCAGCACGAAGCTGAAAGTGATGCGAGCAAGGCCTTGCAGTTTCGCATTGGCATCAATCTGGGCGATGTGATCGCCGAAGGCGGTGACATTCATGGCGATGGCGTGAACATCGCAGCGCGCCTAGAAGGTTTGGCCCTACCAGGCGGCATTTGTCTCTCCGATGATGTCTATCGGCACGCCAAGGGCAAGATCGAGGCGCAGTTCGAGGATATTGGAGAACAGAAACTCAAGAACGTGGCCGATCCAGTCCGGGTCTACAACGTCGTGGCCGAGCCATCCGCCGCACAGGCGCGTGCTGCGATGAATGAACCGCTCCCGCCCATCGACAAGCCATCCATCGCGGTTCTGCCCTTTGAGAATATTTCCGACGCCAAGGAACAGGAGTTTCTCGCCGACGGCATCACCGAGGAGATCATCACCACGCTTTC
>JAEKFU010000739.1 GCA_016522385.1 Pseudomonadota bacterium | reverse complement strand
CAGGAGGACTGCTTCGATGAACCGCGGGCCTTTGCTTCGGATCATTCACGCTTTTGCTATTTTCGTACACCGGGCCGCTCGGTGGATTACCAAGCTTTCGATGATACCCGTTCACGCGTGACCATGCTGAGCGGCCTACCGGCATCAGGAAAAGACAGCTGGCTCGTCGGACATCGCGGTGACAGTCAGATTGTTTCGCTCGATAGACTACGCACTGAGATGAAAATTGCGCCGGGCGACAATCAGGGACCGGTCATTTCCGGCGCCAAGGAGTTAGCAAGAAGGGCATTGCGCAAGGGCAGGCCGCTGGTTTGGAACGCCACCAATCTCAGCCGCAAGTCGCGGCGACCACTGATCAATCTGTTTGCCGACTACAATGCACGGATCGAGATTGTTTATGTCGAAACCAACCCATCCAATCTAGCGCAACGCAACCGAGATCGCACCAGTGCCGTGCCGGCGCAAGCCATCGAACGCATGTTCAGACGTTGGGAGCCGCCCGATCTTACGGAATGTCACCAGTTACAGGTTGTGATGAACTAGAGCGTGTCTTTCTCATATGGAATCATTTGACCGCGTTTCTGCGTCTGCTGGCTAGGCATGCTTCGCGCCGTGGTCTGGTTGACCACACGCGGAGCATAACGACGTCCAGCGGGAGCAGAAACACGGCCTTCGGTGGTCCAAATCCGGCCATCGGACGTCGTTACGGAACTTGCCCGATGACCCACATCGCGCTGCGTTCCGTAACTAGCCGAGTGATCGGATTTGGACCGTCAAATGATTCCACATGAGAAAGACACGCTCTAGGATCCGTTAAAATTCAGGTTGTGACACGGGCGGGACCGGAGCACGCAACGGCGTTATAGATCAGGACTGCACAGGCTTGACTAAACGGGCAAAGCACTTTTACGCCCGGGCTTCGCGGAATGAGATCAGCCGCTGTTTGCCCTCGTCCCACAGCACCAGACGAACGCAGCGGAAGCTTTGCCATAACGTTATTCGGCTGACATCGCTGAGGCAGGGATGATCTCGCAGCACACGCGTCAGCCGATAGTAGGGAATTCGGCTAGAGAGATGGTGTACATGGTGTACGCCGATATTGGCGGTGAGCCAGCGCAGGACCACCGGCAGGTCATAATGCGAGCTACCATGCATCGCTGCCTCGTGTTTGTCCCAGTTTGTACCCTCGGCCCAGAACGTTTTCTCAAACTGATGCTGCACATAGAACAACCACACGCCAGTCGCTCCGGCAAGCAGTGTTATCGGCAATTGAACCAGCAGGAACGGTCCAATGCCAACCAGCCAGATCAGCCCAGCAATGAGTACTGTGATCGCCATATTGGTGGTCATAGTGCTGATCCAGGCCTGCCTTCTTCGGCCGCCGACCAGGCCCATGGGAAACCTTTGGCGCAACAGAAACAAATATGCCGGGCCGACACCGAACATGACCAGTGGATGCCGGTACAAGCGATAGCGAATCCGGCCCCGCAACGAGAGTGCCCGGTATTCCCGCACGGTCAGCGTGTCGATGTCGCCGAAGCCGCGACGGTCAAGGTGTCCCGAACTGGCATGATGCATCGCATGTGCTCCACGCCAGGATTCATAAGGCGTCAATGTCAACACCCCAAGAACCCTGCCAACCCAGTTGTTGGCACTGCGATGTCGGAAAAACGCACCGTGACCGCAATCGTGCTGGATCATGAACAAACGCACAAGTAGGCCTGCGGCAGGTAGCCAAAGCAATGGCAGCGCGACCCAATAGCCGAAATGAACAACCAGCCATGCCAACGCCCAGAACACGGCAAACGGCACAAACGTAATGGCAATTTCGAAGATGCTGCGGCTATGACTGGGCTCGCGATAAACGGCAAGGGTGCGTGCCCATTGTTGGGCGGAAACCATAGAGTCGGAATGAGCAGGTTGTTGTGTTTGTGTCATGAAGTCCAAATTTGCTGTGATATTCTAAGCGATCGCTGACGAGCTGCGGCTGAGTTTCACCATAAAAATATGGGCGGGCACCAGATAGTGAGAACTCAGATCCACACTTGCTGTGAACTGGCAGTCGAACTGGCCACTTCACAACTTTTATTGCGACTACGTGCTAACAGTACTGAACTCTAGATCAGTGAAACAAATGTCGCCCCCAACGACAATTGCGAAAGGGCTGTCCGAGCGAGCGTGCCCCAGCAGCCGGCAAACATCCAAGCAGGCATCTGTTTAGACTGTTAGGCTGGAGATTCGGCAAAAAGTCAAGCATCGTCAGCCGCGTCGCCTCAACTGCATTTGGGCCGCGTAAGTTGCGCAAGCGGGTGTATCAAATTGATACAATGAGCGCTGGTTCTGTCGCAATCTGGCCACGTTTGCGCGAGCTTGAGGCATTTTGGTAGGGATGTGTCCATTGAATTTCGGCCAAGTTCAGGCGGCATTCGCCTCAATTTACGTGACGGCACATGGATTGCACTGCCTGTCGCAGCAGCCAGGCACCTGAGTTCGACTCGAATTCTGGGAACTGGCAAGTGGGCCGCAATCGAAAATCTTCAACCTGACGATTGCGGACCGCTGACAAAACACCGGTGTGGTTTGCCAAAAAGTAGGCCACCGCGTCGAAAAGGAGAAGAGACAATGGCAAGGGCGTCATTGGAGTCGGCCAAAAACATTCTTGGTTTCTTGACGGCCGAGCATGAGCGGGATCGTGAATTTGTGCAGGGTCTGCTCGCTCACACGGTCAAGACGCTCGATCATCTGGCGGTCATGCGTGAACAGGAAGAGCGCAGGATCGATGAAGAAGCCGCTGAACGCAAGGCTGAGTTCCGTCGTCTGTTCAATCAGCTCATCGCAGCTGAGAGCGAGCGGCAACAGCGGCTGGAGAAGTATCTCGCCGACCTGGAAGGTCAGTACGAAATGGAAGCCGAAGACCAGCACCACGAAACCGAAGACGGCGACACCGACGAGGTCGCGAACTAACCAAACCGACTGCGCAAGGTCCTGTGGAGCCAAACTTGCCGCAGTGATTGGTCGGGCTCTATCAAAGGTGGGTCGTACCAACGAAATGACTGGCAGACCGGATGTTCTGCGAACTCCGGCAGAGCGCGCTATCAAATCTCCTTCTCAACACGATGCTAAGCTCGCCCAGGGCCGAAATTCTGCAATCTGGGGCCCGTCGTTTTTTGTGAGATCACTCGATGTCGATGCAT
>JAEKFU010000729.1 GCA_016522385.1 Pseudomonadota bacterium | reverse complement strand
ATCAACGATCCGTTCGGCGATCCAGGTGTCTTTGTCGACTTCCTCCATCAAAAGCGCGCGATGCTCTTCGACATGGGGGATCTGGCGAACCTGCCGACTCGCAAAATCTTGCGGCTGACCCATGCGTTTGTCAGCCATACCCATATGGATCATTTCTGTGGGTTCGACAGGCTTGTGAAAATCATGCTTGGCCGTCCAAAGCGGTTCACGGTTATCGGTCCAACGGGTTTCATTGAAAAAGTCGAACACAAACTCGGCGCCTATGCCTGGAACCTATATGACGAAAGCACTGCGGAATTCTCGATTGTAGCTTGCGAGTTCAATGAAGATGCGATGCTGCAAATCGCTGAGTTTTCATTCCAAAACGCCTTCGAGCGTCAGGATGCTTGTTCGCGGCAAGTTGCCGACGGTGTTATCGTCGACGAAACCGACTACACGGTTCGCGCGGTTCATCTCGATCACCGCATCGCGTGCCTGGCATTTGCCATTGAGGAAAAACAGCACCTCAATGTCTGGCGAAACAGCGTGACCGAGATGGAGCTTGGTATAGGTCCGTGGCTGCAGGAACTCAAACAGGCCATTCGACGGGGCGCACCAGACGATACGCAGATCACCGCGAAATGGCGCTCGAACGGGGTTTGGCATGAAGCGACCCACTCTTTGGGCGTCTTGAGGAATCTGGTGAAAGCCTCGACGGGCCAAAAGGTGGCCTATATCACCGATATAGGATTCACGCCCGACAACGTTGAAAAAGCCATCTCGATTGCTGCCGGCGCCGATCATTTATTCATCGAATCGCCATTTCTTGACGCCGATGCAGATATCGCAGCGCGAAAGATGCATCTGACAGCCCGGCAAGCGGGAATGATTGCACGGCGTGCCGGTGTTCGACGTTTTGAGCAGTTTCATTTTTCACCCAGATATGAAGGACAGGCTGACAAGCTCTATGAGGAAGCGTCCCTAGCTGCTCACCAAGACGGGGATTCGAGCTAGGGTGTTGATGCGGCTCCCGTATTCTAGAGCGTGTCTTTGGTTGCAGCACCGGTTGAAAACACCGGAGAGCATTTTGGCCGATATCAAGATCAATCGGGATGAAGGAACTCGAAACGTCGAATTTCCTCACGTGTCCATAAGGAGATCCCGGCCCGATTGTCGACCGTCTCAATATCGATAACCGCTTCAGGGTCCTCAAAATCAATTCGACCCGGCGTCTTTAATTGCTGCAAACGATCGAGGATGGCCTCATCGAGAAAGCGCTCCTCGTGGGGCGACGAGAGGACGCCCTTGAAGCCTCTGCGGTGCAGGCGAACGTAGAATCGTTTGTGGGCCAGCTGCTGTACCCACTGCAACACGATCGTGCGGGCGTGCTGTTCAAACTCCGCTGCATTCTGGAAATTGAACGTCCGTGTTGCCGGAACGACGCGCGACAAGTCGTTCATCAGCCCGGGGTTGTCTTCGACGAGCTTGGCCAATTCCTCCATCATCGCGGTGGGGTCAGCCACCCGCATGACCATCACATTATAGTATTCGGTCGGCCAGATAGGGCCATACCGCGCAAGCATGCGGCGGACGCGCCGATAGCCGTCCTCATTTGCAGTTACAACCACGTTCCAATCCTGCATGCGAAAGTTTCCAATAATGCCGGACACAGGTCAGTTAACTTGCATACTGGTCGCAAAGTGCCATTGATCCCAGTCAAGGCTATCCGGCCCTTTTTGATTAAGTTGCCGAATGCGTGGACATGTGTTGTCCAATGAGAGTCACATGGCAAAGACGTTGATCTTCATCGGTATCGTTCTCATCGCAATCGGTGGGGCTTGGCTAATGGCAGAGAAGCTTGGACTGGGACGACTGCCCGGAGATATCGTAATTGAGCGGGGTGGCGTGAAAGTTTACATCCCGGTGGTCACGTCCCTCATTATCAGTGTGGCATTGAGCTTGTTGTTCTGGCTATTTGGCCGCTGACCGGGTTGGCGCGATGTTCACCCTGACCCGCATACTTGGCGAACGGCCTGCGTACATACCGGACGGGCTGCAATTGTCGAGGCTAACCGTTCGTCCAACCAGGCGCCGTTCACAGATGACATTGCTCGTGCGGCATTGGTTATACAATCAATCGACGGTCATCGAGGTGATCGCTGCGGCATTGTCTCGCCTGACAATTCTCAAACCGTGAGACCGATGTGATGGATGTCTCTGGCAAGACAGTTCTAGTTCTGGGCGGTGCAGGCTTGGTTGGCATGGCAATCTGCCGACAGCTGCTTGTTGCCGAACCATCTCGTCTCGTCGTGGCCGCAAGACGTCGGAACAGGGCCGAGCGTGCGGCAGCACAGCTGCACGAGGAATTTCCTGGAACGCCGGTTCAGATTGTGCCGACTTGGGGCGACGTGTTCTTGAGAGCGGAGTGGCGGGGCAAAGCCTCAAATTCGCGCGCCGCGGTGCTGGCCGACTACCGAAGACGTCGTCGGCTTGTCGCCGATATTCTGGATCCGCTCGATCAGGGGATTTTGACCTCGTCCGTGCTCGTACAGATGATTGAGGGCAAGCTGCCGGGCCTCGACGATGAGCCGGCCCAAATCGTCATCGATTGTATGAATACGGCGACCGCGGTCAGCTACCAGAACATTTACACACTGGCCAGGGATTTGGCCGAGCGGTCAAAGAAGGAGGCCGAGGGCAACTCATTGAGTGAGGACATGGAAGCGTTGCTGGCGTCGCTCTATGTCCCCCAGCTGGTTCGCCATATCCAGCTGCTCTACGAAGCGATGCGGCGTGCCGGCACGCGAGCCTATATCAAAGTCGGCACCACCGGTACCGGGGGAATGGGGCTCAATATTCCGTATACGCACGGAGAAGAAAAGCCGTCCCGGCTCTTGCTTTCTAAGTCCGCAATTGCTGGTGCGCAAAGTCAGCTCTTATTCCTTATGGCTCGAACACCCGATGCGCCCCAGATCGTCAAGGAAGTTAAGCCGGCTGCCGTGATCGGCTGGCGGGAAATTGCCTACGGACCCATTCGCGCAAGTGGACAGGACATTGTACGCTACGACTGCTCGCTTGATGGGGCCGTTACGACCAATGATGAGGCAAACCTCGTTGCTGCCGGCGACTTCGGCGCGCCTGCGGGTGGCACCCTCAACGGGGTTTACATCGACACCGGTGAGAACGGATTGTTTTCCCGCGGCGAATTTGCAGCGATCACGGCACTTGGTCAGATGCAGCTTGTCACACCGGAAGACATCGCCCGCGCCGTGCTGCAGGAACTCAAAGGAGGCAATACCGGCAAGGACATCGTTGCGGCAATGGATGGCGCTGTTTTCGACCCTTCCTATCGCGGCGGTGTCCTGCGCCAGGCTGCGATCAACCGGCTCGATCAATTGGAAAGTGAGCACGGGGAAGCCGTCGCATTCGAGGTCCTCGGCCCCCCTCGCCTATCAAAACTGCTGTTCGAGGCCTCTTTGCTGAAGCATGGCTGCAAGACTATCGCGGAAATCTTGGCGCAGAAGCCTGACGTACTGGCTCGCCATTTGGAGCAATTCATTCTGGATCACCAGGCGATGCGCATTCGGATGATATCGGTCGGCATTCCCATCCTGCTTGCTGATGGCGTCAGCCTGTTGCGGGGCCCGCAAATCAAATCACAAATTGCACATCATGGATGGGTCGATCTGACCCCGGCAAATTGCGCTGTATGGCAGTCACGGCTCAAAGCTGTTTGGCAGCTTATGGAACGCGAAGCACAGGCCGATACGTCATCACTCCACGACCGCAACTTTGCAATCAGCCGCCGATGGCACACGCGGGACGGTTCGTTCGATGCAGGCGAAGTCGTCGCCTGGATATTCAACACTGAAGAAGCAGGGGCGCGTGGCAAGTAATGGGCCTGCTCACCGGCCTTGGTCGAAGGACTGGCAATGGCAAGGGCCTGAAAAGTGAGAAGACTGAGCTACAATGACAACGCAGACCGGAAAAAATAACGCAATCAATGCCAGCGCCCTCGAAGAACACTTCCGGGATTTGTCGCACTACACAAGGCGTTCGTCGGGATTGCAGACTCGTTGCTGTGAGTTTGACTGATATCAAACACGGCCTGGAAATGGACAGCTAAACTGACAGAGATTTTTTGTGCGCGAAGGACCATGTGATGGCTTTGAAGTTGACGTCTCCGGCCTTTGAGAACGGCGGTTCGATTCCGCGTTTGTTTACGTGCGAGGGTCGGGACGTTTCACCGCCTCTGTCATGGTCGGGTGCGCCAGCCGGCACCGAGAGCTTCGTTCTGATCATTGATGATCCTGACGCCCCTGATCCCGAGGCGCCACAAATGACATGGGTCCACTGGGTGGTTTACAATCTGCCGCCGAACGCGACGGGGATTAGCGAAGCGGCGGAAAACCTGCCAGCGGGCGCGGTCGTCGGCATGAATGATTGGAAACGTCCTGTATTTGGCGGTCCATGTCCGCCCATTGGACGTCACCGCTATTTCCACAAGC
>JAEKFU010000675.1 GCA_016522385.1 Pseudomonadota bacterium | reverse complement strand
GAACGGTATATACGGACGTATGGGCGCTGAGGTTGCCGCCAGCCAAATCTTTCTTGTAAGGCCTGTCTGTGGGGCTTAGCTTTTCCAGTCAATCTGAGCAGAAGACTTTTTCAAGTCGATCTGCCATAAACAGACCTGTCAAATTGATGCAAGTGCCCCGCTTTCAAAGGCTGGGTTTTTTGTACTAGTATTTGACTTTACGTCCAACTTCGATCGCCCGATCGACTTTCTCGGCCTCAGTCGGTAAGCCCGCCAAGAAATCCGGGCACGCGGCTAGTCCATGATGCTCCATCAGATGCCGGACAGCTTGCATGAGGCGATTTGGATCTTTTGTGTGGATTGCGCGGTTTACCTCAATAGCTAGGTGAGCGTCTTTCTTGTCGGACATCTCGTCGAGTCTCCTTAGTTGTCAGAGCTACTCAACCGTGTCACGCCGTGAGTGTTGCTTAAAATGGCAGCGAAATGCCATGAATGGACATTCAACTTTTGCGTGTGATTCCGCAAGCCTAATTGGCAAAATTTTTGCGCGAGCTCAGTTGGGACTGGATAGACCAGTAGGAGTAGCGTCGCGATAGTGCAACAGTGCAAGACGACTGTTTTTCCGCTGACCAGAAACAGGCTGTAAGATCGTTCAGCTAGCGCATCAATCTAATCCATCTATTGCTGGCTTGTAGTGACCAGCCATATTGCTCCGTGATGATCGAGGACGCCGATGTTACGGTCGAATTGCCGCGCGATGATCTGAGTCGGCTAGCACTGGAGGAGATCAGCCTTGCGGAACTTCAACAGAGCAACGTTCGGACAAACGGTGACGCAACCATCGTCTCGGACCTCACGGACATCGGTGTGCCGGATCATTGTGCCGCCGCTGTGGAACAAAAAGCCCATCAAGATGCAGCGGCCCTTACCAATCCGCGCCCAACTGCCGTGGCGGACATTCCGGCCATCAGTGAGGATGCTCTGGTGGACGAACGGTAAAGTCCGATCCCATCATTGCACACCCCAAGAAGCGTCCCGCAGGTCCAGCGTTTCCAATTCTGAAATGACCTGGCACTCACTAGGAGCACTACCGGAGAATATCAGTCAATTTCTGACGCACACGTGCCCGCATGTCAGCGCTGCCGCGCTCCAGCCACGCATCGGCATCAGAACGCTCGCACAGGTTCGGAAACCAGTTTTCGGTCAAGTACCGATCCTGCGTGTGCTGGTCGGTCAGGAATGAGTTGTCTGGTGCAGCCCGTTTGACGACTTCAACAGCGATTGCGTCCGCATCGGCTGTGATCCCGCCAGCCATCCGCGTTGCCCAACCAGCTAGTTCATCGCACAGCACAAGCATTTCCAACGACCCGGTGCGACCGCCGGACAGGAAACCGAGATTGTGCACGAAAGGCGTGCCAGCGAGCGCTGCAATCGCCATATTTGCGCCTGCCTCGGCAGCTGCCTGGGCATCAAAGTCGTGCGAGTCTGAGCAACCCGCCCCAATCCATGAGGGAATGCCGATCGAAGTAAAATAGTCCGATGCCCCAAGCCCGTTCAACATGTATTCAGGCGACCCGTAGGCAAGGTCGGCCTGGCGCAAGTCCATCGGCAGAACCGCCGAACCGCTCATCACCGGCGCACCGGGTTCGACAAGCTGATGAATGACGATTCCGGCAACCGCCTCGGCCGACGACTGGGCAATCGCCCCTGCCGTAGTGATCGGGCTCGACATACCGGGAAAGGTTGCCGGATAACATACAACCGGTAGCCGCCAGCGTGCGCAGTTGATGATCCGCATGCAGAACTCATCGGGCAGCTTCAGCGGTGAGATGGGCCCCATCAACTCCAGCGCAATCGGTTTGTCGGCGAGACGGTTCCGCCCCCCGGCGACCTCCGCGAGCAACGAAAATATCCGCGCCTGTATATGTTCATCATGGGCAAGGACCGCGGCTGGCTTGCTGCAGTTTTCCACCATCGCACGAGTTGTTTCCACGGCTTCATCTTCAGCCGGCACATCGCTGGGATAGCCCAGCGAACAGGTCATATCAATATTCGGCAGCGCCTCGCAGACCCGAGCCGTCCGGCGAATATCCTCTAGACGGCAGGGCCTCAGCGACCGCGTTTCATGATCGAGTATGCGCACGCAATTGTGGCCCGGACAGAACGAGGAGACCTTTGCCGTCGTATCCACACGCTTGTTGCCGTTTAGATCATAGAGCTCAATCCTGTCGGGAACCGTTGAGAGCGCCAGCTCAATAAGCTCGCCCGGTATTCGGACATAACCATCATCACCGAGGCGGCAGCCGCGCTCATCGACAAGCATGCGGAGCGTTGGTTCATGGTCAACGATAACCCCGACGTCCAACAGTATCTTCTTGACCGCCTCGTGAATGAGCGCTGACTGCTCGCTTTTGAGGAGGCATAGCCTTACTGCTTGCGGCGTACGACTGGAAAAGGACCCTGCCGCAGCCTGGCGGGAAATCTTCTCACTACGGGAGCTGGAACGTCTCATACTGCGGGCGCACAATTGAAAACAAGTCGAACAACAAACGTATCGCTAAAGTATGTCGGCAGCAACGAGATGCATCTATGATGCGCTTGACACCATCGACCTCTCGCAGCCTTTGAAAAAGGTAACTGATCGACATGACCGCCTGGATACGCATGATTGGGGATAGTGAAGCTTCGCCGGAATTGAAAGACGCATTGCATGAAGCTCGAACGCCGCATGGCACCGTCGACAACGTCATGCGCGTCCACTCGCTGCGACCCAACACTATGCGCGGTCACCTCAAGCTCTATCGCGCCGCGCTGCACGATAACGACAACACCCTGCCCATGTGGCTACAGGAGACGATCGGGTGCTATGTGTCGATTCTCAATGACTGTCCATACTCGCTGGCCAATCACTGGGCCAACGCCCGGCACCTGATCGATGATGATGCTCGTGCCGATCAGATTGAAAGAGCGCTTCAGGCACGCCGGCCGCAGGACGCATTCGGTGGGGCCGAATTGGCCATTATGCAATATGCCGAAAAGCTCACGCTGAATCCTGGCAAGATGGCGAGGACCGATTTAGACGCGCTCCGCGAAGAAGGCATCGATGACGGTGAAATCCTCGAGATCAACCAGATCATTGGCTATTTCAACTACGTCAATCGCAGCCTAAACGGGCTCGGTGTAACAACCGATGGCGATATTGTCGGCTATTACAAGTGAGTATTCTTGCTGACGACCTCCTACAGATCATTCCAAACAGATTGAGCTTCCAGCAAACCGTCCTGCAACTAGGACCGGTCGATGAACCGCATCCCCGAAAACGGCTCACCGTCAGGCCATTCGCCGTTGGGCCTTCCATAGAAATAGCCGATTTTTCACCCTTCCCTGTCATCTCATTGAACCTGTAGTAGGTCTAGGTATATCTGCCTCCCGTGGTGATGACCTCTGGACTCAATGGTATGTTGGTATATTATTAGACCAACTTGAGGCGGGGCAAGCGGCCGATCACTTCAGCAGGGGAGTTCAAGAGTGGAGCGAGCACTGGGAGCCAGTC
>JAEKFU010000601.1 GCA_016522385.1 Pseudomonadota bacterium | reverse complement strand
GTGGGAGGGTTTATGCGCAAGGCGTCAATCGACCCGACCCTTGCAACGGCTTTCAGCGGTGATTAGTTGAATAAAGACGAATGCCGCAAAACTTCACCCTAAGAGACAAACAAATATGATTGCAGCTGCACTGCTGGCCATTCAAGATGCGCTTTCTCCAGAGTTTCGCCGCGTGCTTTGGAAAGCCCTGGGTCTGGCCATCCTTTTGTTCATCACTATTCTTGTGGCTCTGGAGGTTGCGATCTCGATCCTGGTAGCCTTTCCGTGGCCATGGCTGGAGACCATTCTGGCAGTGGCGACCGGGTTGGGGGTGTTTGCCGCATTCTTCTTTCTGATGGCGCCGGTAACAGCAATCTTTGCCGGGCTTTTCCTGGACGATATCGCTGCGCTGGTCGAACAACGCGACTACCCGGGCGATCGGCCGGGCAAGCCGCTGGCCACGACAGCGGCGATCCTCACCGGTATACAGTTCGGCCTTTTGGTGCTGGTGGTCAACCTGTTGCTGCTACCGACGCTGTTTCTCGGCATCGGTGCGGTGATGATGGTGATCGGCAACGCCTATCTGCTAGGGCGGGAATATTTTTCGATGATTGCCATGCGGCACATGCCTGTGGCCGAAGCCAGGGACCTGCGGAAAAGAAACGCCGGGCGGGTGCTGGCGGCCGGGCTAATTCCGGCATTTCTGGCCGTCGTGCCGGTGATCAACCTGTTCGTACCGCTGTTTGCGACGAGCTATTTCGTGCACATTTACAAGAAGGTGGTTGCCGAGACGGTCTGATTGCGCAAAGCGAGAGGAGAAATGGATACTCCTGGCAAGCCGGAGGGAGTCACTCAGAGACAACTCTGTGGCACCACACCGCCTCAATACACCTTGTCCTTGAACTTGCACAAATCGCTGATCAGGCAGCGGCCGCATTCAGGTTTGCGGGCTTTGCAGATATAGCGGCCGTGCAGGATCAGCCAGTGATGGGCGTGTCGCTTGTATTCATCCGGCACGCGCTTCAACAAGGCATTTTCGACCTCAAGGACACTCTTGCCCGGTGCAAGTCCGGTGCGGTTGCCCAGCCGGAACAGATGGGTGTCGACGGCGATGGTCGGTCGGCCAAAGGCGTTGTTGAGCACCACATTGGCGGTCTTGCGGCCGACGCCAGGTAGGGCCTCCAGAGCTTCGCGGGTGTCGGGCACTTGGCCACAATGCTCGTCCATGATGGCCTTTGACAGCGCGATGACATTCTTTGCCTTGCCGCGATAAAGACCGATCGTCCGGATATACTCTCGTAGCTTGTCCTCACCTAGTGCGACCATCTTGTCAGGAGTGTCGGCGACAGCAAACAGCGGATCGGTGGCCCGGTTGACACCTTCATCGGTGGCTTGGGCTGACAATACGACGGCGACCAGAAACGTGAAAGTATTGACCGACTGGAGCTCGCCCTTGGGCTCGGGTTCGACACGGCGAAAGCGCTCAAACATTTCCACGATTTCATCGCTGTTGAGTTTCTTTGCCCTAGCCACCGCTTCGCCTTTCGCCAGACGGCGAACCTTAACCTGCGATAATTTGCCGGGGAAGCTTTGGCATCGGTTTTCCCCTATTATGGCAATATGACCAAGCAAGTCCCGGACAAACCGCAGTTTCGCGCCGAGTTGATGCCACACCGGTCCTTGTCGCCGCGCGGTTTCGCTTTCTTCATGAGTATGGTGGCGGGACTGAGCTTTGTTGGTGGGATTGTGTTCTTTGTAATCGGCGCCTGGCCGGTGATCGGCTTCATCGGCCTTGACGTGCTGTTGATCTATTGGGCGTTCAAGCTGAGTTTCCGCGACAGCGAGCGACGCGAAGTCATCGAGGTGCGCGACCATGATGTTATTGTGATGCGCCTGGCACCAGGAAAACCGGACCAGATGCTGCAGTTTCAAAGGAGCTGGCTGCGGGTCGAGCTCGAAGAGGATAAGAAACGCGAGCTGATCGGGCCTTTGAAGTTGTGTGAACGTGGGAGGGCCTATGAGATCGGCAGTTTCCTGAGCCCCCAGGACCGCAAGGAATTCTATGCGGCGCTCAAAGGTGCAATCGTCGGCGTGCGGATCTAGGGTCTGTTGAAGTTCAAGTTGTGGCAACAAGTTTCGGGTGGCTAGCGGCAGTCGTGCTGCATAAATTGGGCGCAAGTTCCAAACTTGAAAGGCCAAGCCATGTCAGCAAGTCTTCAGATCCTGGCGGACAACGACACTTCAACCGATTACGCGTTGGTCCGCAATATGCTGGAATTCATCACTAAGAATTGGCGCGAGCAGCCGTCCTTAGAGGTGATTGCCGGCGAAGCCGGCCTCAGCCCTGGCCACCTGCAACGTGTATTCAAGCGATGGGCAGGGATCAGCCCGAAGGAATTCCTGCAAGCCATCACATTGGATCATGCCCGAGGTCTGTTACGTGAGTCGGCCAGTATTCTCGACACGGCCTATGAGGTCGGTCTGTCCGGGCCAAGCCGGCTGCATGATCTGTTTGTCACCTATGAAGGCATGAGCCCTGGCATCTACAAAGCACGCGGTGCAGGCCTTGAAATCCGCTACGGATTTCATCCTTCGCCGTTCGGGCAGGCCTTGGTGATGATCAGCGAAGAGGGCCTCGCCGGACTTGGTTTTGCCGATGAAGGTGGCGAGCAAGTTGCGCTCGATGACATGCGCTCACGCTGGCATCAGGCGCAGTATGTCGAAGATTCAGCGTCAACGGCGGCCTATGCGGCGCGGGTCTTCAACCCAGGCCGTTGGCAGCCCGACTCACCATTGCGGATAGTGTTCATCGGAACCGACTTCGAAATCAGGGTATGGGAGACATTGCTGCGCATTCCGCTCGGCAAGGCAACGACTTATTCCGATATCGCGGCGCATCTGGGCAATCCGAAAGCTTCGCGGGCGGTCGGGACAGCGGTCGGCAAGAATCCATTGTCGTTCGTGGTGCCGTGTCATCGGGTGCTCGGCAAGACCGGTAACCTGTGCGGCTATCACTGGGGCCTGACACGCAAGCAGGCGATCCTGGGCTGGGAAGCCGGCCTGGTGGCGAACGGGTAGGCTGGCGGTAGGAACTAACTGTTCTCACCCCCCTTGTGTGGCGGCTGGAGGCGAGGGGATAGTCTGTCTACCCTTCGAGAATCTCCTTTGATGCCACCGAGCCGTCTTCATTCAGGCGGTAGACGATGGGCACGCCGGTGGCGATTTCGGTTTTGAGGATTTCATCAGGGGTCAGCCTGTCGAGCACCATGACCAGTGCGCGCAAGGAATTGCCGTGAGCAGCAATGATGACCTGTTCACCGTCCAGGACACGCGGCAGGATAGCGCTCTTGAAGTAGGGCAACACGCGCTCTGCGGTGTCCTTGAGGCTTTCACCGCCCGGCGGCGGTGTATCGTAAGAGCGGCGCCAAATGTGCACCTGTTCATCACCCCATTTCTTGCGGGCATCGTCCTTGTTCAAGCCGACGAGATCACCATAGTTGCGCTCGTTTAGGGCCTGGTCGCGAATGGTTTCAAGATGCTGCTGACCCAGCTCTTTTAGCATCAGGGTCAAAGTGTGCTGAGCACGAACGAGCACGCTGGTAAAGGCAATGTCGAACGACATACCCCGTGCTTTCAAGCGCTTGCCAGCGGCAGTGGCCTCGGCGACACCCTTGTCAGTCAGGCCCGGATCGGCCCAGCCGGTAAACAGGTTCTTCAGGTTCCACTCGCTCTGCCCGTGGCGGACGAGCACCAGCAAACGCTCCATGCGGAATCTCCGGTTCAAGTTTCGTTGAGGCCCAATACATCGAGCATGCTGTATACGCCAGGCTTCTTGTCGACAGCCCACAGTGTGGCCTTGAGGGCGCCATGGGCAAAAATATCACGGGACTGCGCCTTGTGAGTGAGTTCAATTCTTTCATCGGGACCGGCAAAGATCACACTATGCTCGCCGATCACGCTCCCACCGCGCAACGTGGCAAAGCCGATGTCGCCAAGCGGGCGCGGCCCGGTGTGGCCTTCGCGCGACATCACCGAACGGTCCCGCAAAGAAATCTCACGACCTTCGGCAGCGGCATTGCCGAGTAGCAGCGCGGTGCCGGAAGGTGCATCCACCTTGTGGCGGTGATGCATTTCGAGCACCTCGACATCGAAGCCCTCACCGAGCGCCGCGGCGACCTTCTTGACCATCACCGCAAGTAGATTGACGCCAAGGCTCATATTGCCCGACTTGACGATGCGGGCATGGCGGCCGGCAGCCTGCAACTTCGTTTCATCGTCGGGCGACAATCCGGTGGTACCGATGACGTGGATGACACGTGCCTGGGCCGCCAATTCGGCAAACGTCAGAGTTGCCGCCGGCGCAGTGAAATCGATGATACCGTCGATTCGGGTGAACAGATGCAGCGGATCATCGCTGATCATGACGTCGAGCTCGCCGATGCCGGCGAGGTCACCCATGTCGTGACCGACAAACGGTGAGCCTTTCGCTTCGAGTCCTCCGACCACTTCGGCGCCGTCCATTTCATGGACGAGACGGGTCAGTGTGCGGCCCATGCGTCCAGCGGCTCCGGCAATGGCCAATTTCAGTGTTGTCATGATTGCGCTCCGTTTGATGGCTGGAGGTCATAGCAGCGGACCGCCCACAAGAAAAGATTAGCTGTCGTTTGTTGTCATGCCGTCATGCGCTGTTATGGTGCCGGAGCCTATCGTGTTTAGTCGACGCTGACCCGCTCTCTCGACCAACCGGCCAATGGCAGGGTACCGTTGGGTTGGTTGGGTGGGGAGCGGACCAGTGTCGAATCCTGCCAAAAAGGACATGCTCCAGCATGTCGAGATGAGAGGGTAGAGTAATGCTTGAAGTGAAGCGGCAACTTGAGGTCCCGGCATCACCGGAAGAAGTCTGGGCGGTGATCGGAGATTTTGGCCAAATCGCCGAATGGCACCCGGCCTGTTCGGCATCATCGTCCGAAACAGTGCATGGCGAAGTGCGGCGCACGATTGTGGTTGGCGACGGCGGACGGCTCGTAGAGAGGCTAGAGGAACTGGACGATACGGCCCACACCTATAGCTACAGCATTCTGGAAGGTCCGTTGCCGGTAAAGGACTATCTGTCCAAATTGTCGGTCGAAGCCGATGGCGAAGGCAGCTTGATTCTCTGGTCAGGTCGGTTCAACGCCAAAGATGTCGATGATGACCGGGCCAAGGGCGTCATTGCCGGAATCTACGAAATCGGCCTTGCTGCGCTGAAAAAGAGACTGGGCTGAATTGAGGCCCCGTCGACAATTAGAGCATGTTCCAGGACAGTCGAAGCACTTCTGTGATAAGAATATGCCCGGATTCAACGGGTTAGCGGATAGTTCGCCGATCACAGCGATTCAGTATGGCCTGAAAGCGGGTTGGTTTTACAGTGCGGGCGCGACGTTAAACACCATCGACAATAACGATGTCGGCAATGCCGGCATTTTCGCGGTGATTGCGGGCGGCCTGATACTCAGCGGAATTGTAACAGGCAATGGCATCCTCCAGCGTTTCGAACTCGATCACGACATTGCGCGGCCGGCCATTGCCTTCCATCTGCTCATAGCGGCCACCGCGGGCCAGGATGCGCGCGTTGAATTTCTTAAAAGCTACAGACGCTGCGTCGGCGTAGATTTTGTACGGCTCAGGCTCCGTCACAGTGACGTGTGCAATCCAGTATGCAGCCATCGAAACGCTCCCTGTTATAAGCTCGGGTTATGTGTCGAATTTGATCAAACCAGTTGACCGATGGGTATCAGATGGTACGAATAAACGACAGCGCCCAGCGACAAAGTTTCTGAACGCCAATATTGTCAGAAAACTGTCGTTGAAGCGCGCTATTCGTCTTGATCGGGCAAACCAATCAGACATCAAAGGGAGGACTGAGGAC
>JAEKFU010000526.1 GCA_016522385.1 Pseudomonadota bacterium | reverse complement strand
CCTGATACTCAACAGACCCTAGAGCGCGTCGAGATTCAGAATATGCGCCAGATATCGGATACCTCACAGAATGCCTCGCAATGCGGAAGCACTGCGGCCACTGGGCGCCCGTAGGCGCGCGATACGCGCCAGCAATGCATCATCATTGGGTAACGCTCTAGCCTTCAGGCAATCCTGCTAGCCGTAGACCCTTGAGGACGCGTTCAAAACCTGGGCCCATCCAGGAATGGCTGCCCCGCAGCGTCGATATCGTAGTCTTGTCGCTGTAGGCGAGAGTCAAGGATTTTGCCAGCGCTGCTCGTGCATCCTCTACCCGGTCGGTCAAGGCGAGCGCAGCGGTCAATCCAAAATTCGCGAGGGGATCCTTCGGTGAACCGGCAATCGCTCGGTTGAGGACGTCTATGGCTTGCGCATCTTGTCCGCTGTGCAAGTACGCGAGCCCCATATACTTGTATTTCGTAAAGGGCCGAAACCTCGGATTCAGCCGCAATGATCGCTGGAAGTACGGTACGGCTTCGCTCGGATGCCCCATCGCCATCTTGGTCAGTCCTGCACAAACGTAAGCACAATCGTTGTTGGGATTAAGGGCCATGGCTGTTTCGCAGGATGGCCAGGCCTGCTCCACCTGACCGTTCCGCGCATAGCCAACGCCGATCATCCAATGGCCTTCCGCATTCTTCGGATCGAGCGAGACTGCCTTCTGTGCCGCTTCCAGGGACAAATTCTTGGAGTTCGGAACCGAGATGCCAGGTATGGGTCGCAGACTTGCCACGAAATGGACGAATGCCAGCCCGCTCCATGCCGGTGCGATGTCAGGATCGAGCCCTAGTGCTTTTTTAAGGAGGACTGCTGCGTCCTGAAAATCCTTGAGGCTCTTCGGATTGAACAGCAGCACATTGCCCTGCAGCGCATAGTCCCAGGCTTCTAGACTTTCCGGTGGGCCCTGTCTTTGGAGGTCCGCTTCTCGAAGCTCAGCCTTGAGCACAGAAGCAATTTGCCCGGTCACGTCGTCTTGAACCGAAAACACGTCCGTCAGCTTTCGATCAAACCGGTCCGACCAGACATGGCTGTTGGTCTGTCCATCAATAAGTTGGGCGTTGATGCGCACCTGGTCGCCGGATCGGCGCACGCTCCCCTCCAGCACATAGCGAACACCTAGCTCGGCTGCGACCGTTCTGACATCAGTCGCTTTGCCTTTGTACGTAAAGCTGGTTCTTCGCGCGATTACGAAAGCATCCCGGATACGCGAAAGGTCAGTGATCAGGTCTTCGGTGAACGCATCGGCGAAATAATCCTGATTAGGATCGCCAGACAGATTGTCGAAAGGCATGACTGCGATGGAGAGCTTCGGAGTAGTGCCGAGATCCGCGCTCCCGTTCTCGCCGATCCACCAGACACCAATCGCTGCAATGGAGATCGTCGCCAGCACACAGGCCATAACGAAGATGGAGTGTTGTTTGCCAGCTGGCGGCCGATCCTGTGTGACGACATCGCATTCAGTGTCATCGATCAGGTCGACCGGGGCCACAAATTGGAAACCGCGTTTGGGGTGCGTGCGGACATATTTCTGTTGCACTCGGTCATCGCTGAGCGCACGCCTCACGGCGCGTACTTGTGTGCTCAATGCAGCTTCCGAGACGATCCGCCCGTCCCAGATGTGGTCAATTAACTCATCCTTCGTGACTATTCTGTCTCGATTTTCAAGGAGATAGCACAGGAGATCGAAGGGTCGCGGTTCGAGCGCAACTTGTTCGCCGGCATCGAACAGACCCTTTTCTTGCGTCAATAGGAAACTGCCAAAACGATACGGCATGCCATCTTCCGGACTGCACCGAAGAATTCAGAAAAATTTCATGAATCCTCAGGCGTTCCTCAAGCGCCACACATAGAAGTCTACCATACTCAAAGGCACCCACAAGGGTTGTAGCGATCGGCACTAGGATGGTGCGTCGGCCTTTGTAATCGAACACACAAGGAGGAAACACATGACTAGCAAATCTCTTATCGGCGGCATCACTATGCTGCTCACAATGGGCCCGGTGACCGGCGCGCATGCGGACACGGCCTTTGACAAAGCTCTAACGGACGGCGCAAAGCGCCTCACTTCCGATGAGATTGCCGAACGGTTCACAGGTAAAACCGTCACATTTGTCTCGGCCAAAACTGGTGACAAGTACCTCGTGTATTATGGCGAAGACAACAATGTGGCAGGCCGGAAGGCTGGCGCAAAAAAAACCAGGGTCGGCTTTCATGCGGTCAACGACCGCGACCAGGTCTGTCTCGGCTGGCAGGGCCGTGACTTGCCCCGTCTGCGTTGCATGGACGTTCTGCTGATCGACGGAAAGCTGCACAAGTTCAAAGCCGATGGGAGCCTCAGTGGCCATATAAGCGAAATAGCCGACGGCAACACCACTTGATGCGGGCACGCGACTACACACCATTTTCATGGCCGAAACTCGCTGGTTTCTGTGCTTTGCTAGCCGTGTTGGTGAGCGGCACCTGGCTCTTGGGTTGGACGGGACAGCGGATCGACTCCCTGTCCGGTGAGTCGGTGGCGGCCTATGTCAAATCTTGGGGTGTGTGGGGCCATCTCGCCCTGATCAGTCTCATGATTGTCCATTCATTTGTCCCTTTCCCAGCGGAATTGGTGGCCATTGCTGCAGGGATGTGTTTTGGCGCGGTATGGGGCACCGTTGTGACCTGGATAGGTGCCATGTCGGGCGCATTGCTCGCCTTTGGACTGTCGCGCAGACTGGGTCGTCCGTTCCTCGCCGATGTACTGGCACCCAAGCAAATGGCCAAAATCGATGGTTGGTCGAATTTAACAGGGATATCAGCGCTTATCGTTGTGCGGCTTATCCCTGTTATTGCCTTTAATCTGGTCAATTACGGCGCCGGTCTCACTCGGGTGACATGGTGGCGCTTCAGTTGGACGACTGCGATTGGCATTTTGCCGGTCACCGTGCTTATGGCGGTGATGGGTGATCAAATGCGCGAGCCAACGCTGTCGGATTGGTTGACGCTGATTGTTGCGGGCGTACTGATCTTAGCGATCATCCAGGTAGCACGGCGAAGACGTTTTGGTGAAATCGCCAAATGAACGCCAAGAAGCGCGAATTTCGCTGATCATGAGCACCGCGGACGGCATCATTGATGTCGCTCAAACAAGGTCATTGAGTGGCGCACCAGCGCTTGGCCGTCGGCAGTGAATTCAGTCGGCAAATCCTAAGCGCGGATCCGACTTCGCCCAAAGCGTCATCAGCCCGCGTCGGCCGTGGCGGCGACGGATGTTGCGTGGCAACAGAATGGAGGTCACCTGCTTTTGGGCAATCTGATGTGATTTTGCGGTGCAGTCCAGTTTTACCGACATGTCAGTGTCGACAGCACAGCTCACAGACACGCTCTTGCCCTGATCTTTCAGACGCAAGATCCCGTTCGCCTTATCAGACTCAAGCCGGATGGGTACCGAAAAGAAGATGGAAAATCGTTTCGTCTGTGCCCCATCAAAGTTGACGTCGACGATGCGTGGACGTTCCACGTACGCGCCGTCCGGTCCATTTTGGCCATCGGTATGTCTGAATACCGGACCCTTCACAGGCATGTCGTCTTGAAAAGCGCCAATGTCAGGCCCAACGGCGCCGGCCTGCCGCTCACATGTAAGGCCTTCAGCGGATTGCCAGCGAATGATGCAACCAGCATTGCGTGCCGGGCTGTCGGGGCGAAGCCTGAAATCGCCTGCGCGCCCGTCTGTGAAACCGACATCGCGCACATGCATTCCGGCTGCGGGACGTCGCACTGCTCTCACTCTTGCTGGATAATTCGGATCATTCGAAATATTGAACCGCAATTCATGCGTCCCGGCCTCAGTGCCGGTTCCCCTCAGTTTCCATATGAATCTATCTGCGGCGTTGGATCTTCGGACATATGCGGACCCGACACACGTATCACCAAATTCAGCGTTGCTGCAGAATTCGACGGCATTGTTCCAGGCCCGAATAGGCCCGCTGGTTCCGCCCCCCACGATCGGAGACCGCAGGAACCAACTGTTGTGAAAGATGTAAAGTGGCTTCTTCAGTCCGTTGCCGAGTTTAAATGTCTTTCCCGACCGATGTTTTCGGCATTCACGTTCCGCGGTCAAAACGCCATCCGTGCCACGATCGTCTGCCCAGTCTGCATCAATGCACTGGTTTTCCGGGGCCTCGGTGAACCAGCCGACATTGCCGAACACATAATGCGGACCGCCACGCACGCCGTCGAATGAGAACGCCGCATGCACGTTCTTCATCTTATTGTGGTGGACCCACCAGTTGGCGGCCATGAGCTCGGGCTCGACGGGATTGTCCCGTATGAACTCAAACGTGTTGTCATAAATTTCCACATTCATGTTCTGATCGCACAATCGCTTCCCGCCGCACGAGCCTTTGACACGAATACCGTTATAGGCATAGCGCACGTGATTGCGCCGAAAGACAATGGACCCTTTGATGTCCTTGCCACCAAACAAGGCACCATTCAAAAAAGACCGGGATCCGTGATGTGACACCGCCCACGGGATGCGCGACCACACATTACCGCTGGAATCCTGTGTCCAATTGTTGTCCTCAAGCAACACATGGTGTGTTGAGCCATAAGCTACAATCGCATATGTCGCGCCGGTGATCGAAACGTTCTGAACCGTGACATATTGCGCGTCACGCAACAGCACGGCGCTCGGCCAGCAGTCGGTAAAGCTGAGGTTGCGAACGACAAGCCACGAGGCCCCCTCAACTCTCACACAATTGATCAGGTGATCCCGGGGCAATCCGTTTGCATCCTGATCTGTTGCAGGGAGTCGCTGGTCAAGAAAGTCCATCGTCTTGAGGTCGATGATTGGACCGAAACTTTCACGGTAGTACTTGCTCTTCGGCGAGCGCCCGCCGTGAACGATCGTGGCGGCACCGGCGCCTTCGAGCGTAATCGGGCAGTCCTCGGATGTCCCGGGAACGTTCTTGAAACTGATCGGCGGACCGGCTTGATCAAGGCGGTACGTTTTCGGGCTCAAGCGAATGACGCTGCCCGGCCGCAATCGCCCTTGCCGTAAATCCTCGACGGCTTGCCTGAGTTGCCTAACGTTGTCGACGTTACGAACAGTGCCTGCACATGTCGGCGCAGTCATCAACAC
>JAEKFU010000489.1 GCA_016522385.1 Pseudomonadota bacterium | reverse complement strand
TCGATGCGGTGGCGCGCGAGGCGGCAAAGATTTCCGCTGGCGCGCCGAAACCGGAAGAGCTGGCTGACATGGCTGGCGAAGATGTCTTCGTGTCGATCGAAGGTCTGAGAGCGGGCTATGGCCGAATGGAGATCCTGCATGACTTTGACTTGCGGGTCTGTAAGGGACAGTCGCTGTGTCTGATCGGCCCGAACGGTGCCGGCAAGTCGACGGTGTTGCATTCGATTTTCGGCTTCACCAATATCTATGGCGGCAAGATAATCGTCGGCGATGCGGATGTGACCGCGCTCAAGCCGAATGACAAACTTAAGACCGCCGGCATCGCCTATATATTGCAGGACAATTCGGTTTTTCCCGACATGACGGTGGAAGAAAACCTATGGATGGGTGGTTACCTTAAGGACAAACCGGATGAGGCCAGACAGGCGGCAGAACGGGTGTTCGACAAATACGACCGCCTCGCGGCCCGGCGGCGACAACCGGCACGAGTCCTATCGGGCGGCGAGCGGCGTTTGCTGGAAATCTCGCGGGCATTGGTCATGAATCCGGAATTGTTATTGGTCGACGAACCGTCGATCGGTCTGGAACCGCGCTTCATCGATATGGTTTTCGAGATACTCGATGATCTGCAGCATGGTGAAGGCAAGACCATCATCATGGTCGAACAAAACGCCAAGAAGGGGCTTGAATTCGCCGATCTCGGCTATGTGCTGGTATCGGGCGAATTGGCAAAGGCTGGGCCGGGGAAACAGCTGCTGGCTGATCCTGATGTCGGCCGGCTGTTCCTGGGCGGCTGACGGGCATGACCGATATCGTCATCTCGGAGTTTCTCGACGAGGCGGCGCTGAGCGAGGTCCCGGACTCACTTACCGTTCACTACGATCCCGAACTCGTCAATGATCGCCACGAGCTAAAACGACGGATCAGTGATGTTCCGGCGCTGATCGTGCGTAGTTATGTGCAGGTGGATGACGATCTCTTGAAGGCCGGCGGCAATCTGAAGGTGGTGGGCCGGCTCGGCGTCGGAATGGACAATATCGATCTGACGGCCTGTGCGTTGCGCGGTATCGAAGTGGTGCATGCGCCCGGAGAGAATGCGGCATCGGTCGGCGAATACGCTGTAACCATGGCACTCATGCTGATGCGTGGGGCCTATCAGTGTAGCGACGACGTGGTCGCCGGTGATTGGCCGCGTGGACGAATGATGGGTCATGAACTGGCCGGCCATCGCTATGGCGTGATCGGTTTGGGCAATACTGGGCGGGCGTCGGCACGCTGTGCTGCGGGACTCGGCATGGAGGTTGTCGCCTGTGACCCCTATTTGCCAGGAACGGACCCGGCCTGGCAGCTGGCCCAACGTGTGACGTTGGAAGAGTTGCTGTCGACAAGTGATATCGTCTGTCTGCACGTGCCGCTGACCGATGAGACGATGCATTTGATCGATGAGGCGGCACTGGAGCGGATGAAAGCAAACACTGTGGTGATCAACGCCGCGCGGGGAGGCGTGGTTGAGGAGGTAGCGCTTGCCGGTGCTTTGCGGGCGGGCAACATTGCCGGCGCCGCTCTGGATGTATTCGAAGAAGAGCCTTTGTCGCGGGAAAATGCTGCAAAGTTTGATGGCATCGGCAATCTTATCCTCACGCCGCATATCGCCGGCGTTACGCATCAGGCCAACCGCAGGGTTAGCTTTACGACGGTGCGCAATGTGGTGGCGGCGCTTTCAACCCCACGCTGATGCGGCAATGTAATTCCAAGCGAAACCGAAGAACGTCAAAATACTGGAACGTCTGTGTTGGTTTCGCCGACCCCAACTTACCGCTGGCTGGTCTGCCAGTTTGGATTGATCCAAGGTTTCACGTTAGAGGCCGGCAATGGCTCCTTGCCCAATAAGTGATCCGACACCTTCTCGCCGGTCATTAACGACGGGGCGTTGAGGTTGCCATTGGGGATCAGGGGGAAGATTGAGGAATCGGCAACCGTCAGGCCCTCCAGACCGATGACCCTGCATTGAGGATCGACCACCGCAGTCCGGTCATGGGTAGCCCCCATCTTGCAGGTACCGCAAGGATGATAGGCACTTTCGCAGTGGTTGCGGATGAAGCCGGCGATATCATTGTCGGACTGCTTGTCGGCGCCCGGCTGCAGTTCGTGACCCTTGAAGGGGGTGAAGGCGGGTTGTTCGAAGATCTCACGCGTCAGGCGCACGCAAGTGATGAAATCGGTCATGTCCTCGGGTTCGCTGAGGTAGTTGAACCTGATCTCCGGGGTTTCTTGCGGGTCCGGTGAACGTGGCCGGATATGGCCGCGCGACTTCATGCGATTGGGGCCGACATGGACCTGGAAGCCGTCGCCGCGGATTGCCGCCTTGCCGTCATAACGGATTGCGCCGGGCAGGAAATGATACTGGATGTCGGGATATTCGACGCCGGCTTTGGAGCGAATGAAACCACAGGCCTCGAAATGGTTGGTAGCACCAAGGCCAGATTTGAAAAGCAGCCACTGCAGGCCAATCATGCCTTTGGAAATCAGTCCAAGGTGACGGTTGAGCGAAACCGGCTGCAGGCATTCGACCTGCATGTAGATTTCCAGATGGTCTTGCAGGTTTTCACCAACGCCAGGCAGGTGGTGGACAGGTTCGATGCCGGCGGATTTCAGATGTTCGGCATTGCCGATGCCCGAGACCTGCAACAGGCGGGGCGAGTTAATGGCGCTGGCGGCCAACACGACCTGTTTGCTGGCCAGTGTGGTGACCGTATGCCCGTTCTGCTGGTACTCAATGCCGGTCACGCGTTTTCCGTCTACCAAAATGCGACGGGCGAGAGCGCGTGTTTCAAGGCGTAGATTGCGCCGCTTCTGGGCGGGTCTCAGATAGGCATTGGCAGCCGACCAGCGGCGGCCGCGCCAGATGGTCATTTCCATCTCGCCGAAGCCCTCCTGCTTCTGGCCGTTGTAGTCGCAGGTGAACGGATATCCGGCTTGGCGCCCGGCCTCGATGAACGCCTTGTAGAGCGGATTGTGCAGGCGACCGCGGGTTACATGCATTGGGCCAGACGCGCCGCGCCAGCCTTCCTGGCCGCCATGTGAGGTTTCCAGGCGCTTGAAATAAGGCAGAACGTGGCGATAGGCCCAACCGGTAGCACCCATGTCTTCCCAGGCGTCGAAGTCTCTCGCATGACCGCGGACATAGACCATGCCGTTAATTGACGACGAGCCACCGACCACCTTGCCGCGCGGTGTCACCAGACGTCGGCCGTTGAGACCGGCTTCCGGTTCGCTGGTAAAGCCCCAGTCATAGGTCGACATGTTCATCGGGTATGACAAGGCGGACGGCATCTGGATGAACGGCCCGACATCGCTGCCGCCATATTCGAGCAACAGCACTTTGTGACGGCCGTCTTCGGTTAGCCGGTTCGCAATGACCGATCCGGACGAACCCGCGCCAACAATGATGAAATCATAGGTGTCCGTCATGTGGCCCATAGCGGGACAGTTACCGTTCCCACCCCTGCTATTCGAATCCTCATCTCTCCTTAGCCGTTTATTGATTGACTGATCAATCAATTATTTTTGATGGCTTAATGCCCTGTGGAGATTTGTAGATTGAGGGAGTAAGCTTTCAGGCAGGATGAGGGATGACTTGGCGCAAATTGCAGATGTGGGACCACCGGCCATTGTGGCGAACGCCAAGGGCCGCTCACCAATCGTGCTGGTCTGCGATCATGCCAGCAACTACATCCCGGCCGTGCTTGACGGCCTCGGATTGAGTGAAGCGGACCGCGCGGCTCACATCGCCTGGGATATTGGTGCTGAGCCGGTTGCACGTCAGCTGTCGCGGCTGCTCGATGCGCCGTTGGTGCTACAGCGTTACTCGCGGCTGGTCTATGACTGCAACCGGCCGCCGGAAAGTCCGGATGCAATGCGCGAAATGAGCGAGGTGACCGCAATCCCTGGCAACATGGGACTCAGTCAATCGGACCGTCAGGCCCGTGTCGACGAGATTTACCGACCCTTTCACGCAATGGTGGGTGATGTCCTTGATGACAAGCAGCGTGCGGGTTTGCCACCGGTCCTGGTGACTGTGCATAGCTTCACGCCGGCGTTTAAAGGTTCGGTGCGTACACTAGAGCTTGGTATCCTGCATGACGATGATAGCCGGTTGGCTGATGTGATGTTGGATTTGGTGGCAAGGACCGGCGACTACAGCGCATTGCGCAACGAACCTTACGGTCCGCAGGACGGCGTGACACATGCGTTGCAACTGCATGGTGTTGCAAAAGGCTTGCACAATGTCATGCTGGAAATCAGGAACGATCTAATCACAGATGACGCAGGCCAAACCGCCTGGGCAGAACGGCTTGCAGTCCTGTTAAATGTAGCCGTATCGCGTATTGACAATCGTCCACTGGATCGAGCGCTTGCGGTGCCTTCGTGAGGCGGTCATAGTAGAGATGTTGGGCTGAGCGGAAGGGGGGACGATGCCACAAGCGATCAAGACCTATGTACGGATCATCGAGCGCATAAACCGGGTGATCGGGCGGGCGACTATGTACATGGTGTTCGCCATGATGGGGATCCTGCTCTACTCGTCCTTCATGAAAACCGTCTTTTTGCCGCCGTTGTGGACGCTCGAGGTTTCGCAATTCATGATGGTTGCCTATTTTCTGCTCGGCGGTGCTTATTCCATGCAGCTTGACAGTCATGTGCGTATGGACCTTGCCTATTCGCACTGGTCGCCGAAGACCCGCGCCGTGATGGACACGGTTACGATCACATTCCTGATCTTCTTTGTGGCAATGCTTCTCTATGGCGGCTATTCGAGCACCGAGTATGCCCTGCAATATGGTGAGCGCAGCTATTCATCCTGGCGACCTTACATGGCGCCGATCAAGATTATCATGACCTTTGGCATCTTCATGATGCTGCTGCAGTCGATCGCCTCGTTCTTCAAACATCTGGCCGAAGCGCGCGGGGAGACGCTGTCATGAGTTATGAAGTGATCGCACTCACCATGTTCTCGACGATGATGGCGATGCTGTTGACTGGCCAACGCGTGTTCGGCGCGATCGGTTTTGTTGCCGTTGCCGCGGCGTTGCTGTTGTGGGGCGATGGCGGCTCCGAACTGGGCTTTAGTGCCGCGATGAAACTGATGAAATGGTACCCGCTGCTGACCCTGCCGCTGTTCATTTATATGGGCTACATGCTGTCGGAATCTGGTATTGCCGATGACCTCTATCATATGTTCCATGTCTGGATGGGTCCGCTAAGGGGCGGGCTGGCGATCGGCACGATTGGCCTGATGGTAATCATTTCAGCTATGAACGGACTCAGCGTTGCCGGCATGGCCATCGGCGCCAGCATCGCACTGCCGGAATTGCTCAGACGCGGCTATGACAAGGTGATGGTGACGGGGGTCATCCAGGCCGGCAGTTCGCTTGGCATTCTGGTGCCACCGAGTGTTGTGCTGGTGCTCTACGGGATGATCGCACGCCAGCCGGTTGGACAATTGTGGCTCGCCGGGGCGATCCCAGGGCTTTTGATGGCTAGCCTGTTCGTCATCTATATCGTTGTGCGTTGCCGTCTGCAGACACATCTCGGCCCGGTATTGCCGGCTGAAGAACGGCAGATGCCACTGGCAGACAAGCTACGGTTGCTGCGGGCCGGCATTCTGCCGCTGCTGATTTTCTTTTCGATGACCGGGCTGTTCTTGATGGGGATCACCAGCCTGGTGGAAAGCTCCGGCGTTGGCGCGGTTGCAGCAACACTGGCGGCGCTATTCAAAGGCCGACTAACCAAGAAAGTGATCAACGATACGGTTGAGAAGACAATTGGTATCACCTGTATGTTCATGTGGATCATCATGGCGGCGCTGTGCTTCGGGGCGGTGTTCGACGGGCTCGGCGCGGTCAAGGCGATTGAGGCGTTCTTCGTCGACAGGCTTGGCCTGGGGCCGTGGGAGATCCTCATCATGATGCAGTTGTCCTACATCCTGATGGGCATGTTCCTAGATGACACTGCCATGCTGGTCATCGTGGCACCGCTTTATGTGCCGCTGGTCAAGGCGCTTGGCTTCGATCTAATTTGGTATGGCGTGCTTTACACGATCACCTGTCAGATCGCCTATATGACACCGCCGTTCGGCTACAATCTTTTCTTGATGCGGGCGATGGCGCCGCCGGAAGTGACTCTGGGCGACATCTACCGCTCGATCATTCCGTTTGTCTTTGTGATGATATTTGGCTTGGCGCTTGTCATCATATTCCCGCAGATCGCATTATGGCTGCCACAATATGTCTATAGCCGATGACCAGGTTTTGGATGTCAAGGAAAGGAGAATTGACGAGAAACGACAACAAAAAGGGGCCTACTCAAGACCACTATTAACCAATAAAGGGAGACGTTGAGATGACAAACAGACGTGATTTTCTAAAAAGGGCAGGCGCTGCAACGACCGCTGCAGTCGGTGCATCGACGCTGGCCGCACCTGCGGTTCTTGGCCAATCGCCAATCAAATGGCGCATGCAGACCTATGCCGGTCCGGCGCTAGCAGAACATGTCATCAAACCGGCGATCGATGCGTTCAACAAAGCGGCAAACGGCGCCATGGAGATTGAGTTATTCTTTTCCGACCAGCTGGTGCCGACGGGCGAACTGTTCCGGGCGATGCAAAAAGGCACCATCGATGCGGTCCAGAGCGACGATGACTCGATGGCTTCACCGACCGAAGTGACGGTGTTTGGCGGTTACTTCCCGTTCGCTAGCCGCTATTCGCTCGACGTGCCGGTATTGTTCCATCAGTGGGGTCTTGACGAGATCTGGGA
>JAEKFU010000454.1 GCA_016522385.1 Pseudomonadota bacterium | reverse complement strand
AACAGGTCGCCAATGCCGGTGCCGTCGATGTCTGGGTCGCCCTCGGCGGCGGATCGGTCATCGACTCGACGAAAGTCTTTGCTGCTGCCAACGGCGATTTCGCCAACGTGAAACGCTATCTGGAGACAGGCGAAGGTGCCGGGCAATTGTCGGCAACGCCGATCATCGCGGTTCCGACCACGTCGGGAACTGGCTCGGAAGTGACCTGCTGGGCAACGGTCTGGGACCGGGCAACGGGCAGCAAACATTCGCTTGCCCGGCCCAACCTGTACCCGCAATTCGCTGTCATCGATCCGGAACTGATGGTGGCAAAGCCACGCGACCTGACCGTCAGCACCGGCCTTGATGCCCTGTCGCACGCCCTGGAGAGCCTGTGGAACGTCAACGCCAATCCGGTATCTGCCAACCATGCCGTCGCCGCCTCCCGCGAGGTCATGAATGTGCTGTCCTCCCTTGCAGCCGATCTTGGCAATCTTGAACTGCGCACGCGGATGGCCCGTGCAGCACTGTTCGCCGGATTGGCGTTTTCCAATACAAAGACAGCAATCGCCCACTCCTTGTCCTATCCGATCACGCTGCGCCACCACGTGCCACATGGAATCGCCTGCTCGTTCTCATTGCCGATGGTCATCGACAGCGTGCGCGGCATCGGCGGGCTCTGCGAAGCTGCGCTGGACCGGATCTTCGATGGTGAACTCGATCAAGCGCCTGACAGAGTTAGGCATTTGCTCGAAGCGCTCGGCGTTTCCCCGCAGCCGCTCGACCACGGAGTTGACAATGGCGAATGGGCCGAGATTGTCACGGCCGCGTTCGACGGTGAACGCGGCAAGAACTTTATCGGCGACAAGACAAGATTCATGGATGCGGCCGGCATACCGGAAGTCGCCGTCGCACAATAGAAGGGATGGACGGATTGGTGGTCCGGACATCGAAACTGGCACTAGGAAGGAACCAACATGCCCCATCAGCGAAGCTCGAAACTGTTCAGGAAATCAGCCTTTGCGGCGCTTGGTGCGCTCGCCCTGTTTGCGATGGCAGCCGCAACGTCTCAGGCTGCCGAATGCGAAAACCCGGATGAGCTGACTTTCGCCATCATTCCCACGGAGGAGACGGTTGCCGAACTGCAGCTCTACAAGCCGATCACCGACCGGATGGCCAAGCTGACCGGCAAGAAGATCCAGTTCTTCATGCCAACGTCCTATGCGTCCGTCGTTGAGGGTTTGCTCAGCAAGTTCATCGATGTGGCGGTGCTTGGTCCCTACAGCTATGTCATTGCGAACGACAAGGACAAGGATATCGAGGTCTTTGCGACCTACGCCAAACGGCCCGGCCATCTGCAGGAAGAAGGTCCCGGCTACAAAGCGGCGCTGGTCACCAAGAAGGGATCGAAGTTCATCTCCATCGAGTCACTGAAGGGCACGGTGCTTGGCCTGGTCGACCCCGGCAGCACCTCGGGCAACCTTTTCCCGCGGGTGGTGTTCTCCAAGAATGTCGGCGGAGATCTCGACAAGTATTTCAAGAAGGTCGTCTATACCGGCAGCCATGAACTCTCGACGGTCGCCGTCGCCAAAGGCAAGGTCGATGCAGCGTTCGTGGCGACCCATCGCTTCGACAATGTCGTCAACAAGGGCGAGGTCAAGCTGGAAGAGTTCAATGTCCTGTGGTCATCGCCACCGATCCCGCAGGATCCTTTTGTCTACCGTAGCCCGTTGTGTGACGACCTGAAGGGGCAGATCAAGGCCACTTTCCTGGGCTTGTCGACGGACAACCCCGGCGAGAAGAAGTTTCTCGACAACGTCAAATCGAACAAGTTCGTTGAAATGACCTCGGCCGATTACGACGTAATCCGGTCACTTAAGAAGGCCAAGGACGAACGTAAAAAGAAAGAGAACTGACTCTCTCCAACCGTGAGGCAGGGGCATCTGCAAGCCCCTGCCGGCCGTCTTCAATCCGGTCAGCCGTCCATGCCGATACTCAGCGTTTCCGACCTCAAGGTACGATACAGTACGTCCGGTCCTGAAATCCTCAAGGGCATCAGTTTCGATGTCGAGCCCGACGATTTCTTTGCCATCATCGGCCCGAGCGGCGCTGGGAAATCAACACTGATCCGCTGCATCAACCGGCTGGTCAAGCCGACGTCTGGCAAGATCATGCTCTATGGCGATGACGTGCTGAGACTCGGTGCGCGCGAACTGCGCCGCGTTCGTCGTAGTACCGGCATGATCTTCCAGGAATTCAATCTGGTGAACCGGATGTCGGTCATGGACAACGTGCTCTCAGGCAGGCTTGGCCATGTCGGCAACCTTCGTGCCTTGTTCCGCCAGTTCTCCAGGCAGGACATCGCCCGCGCACTGAGTGTTCTAGACCGGGTTGGACTGAGCGATCATGTCGACAAGCGCGCCGACGAACTGTCCGGTGGGCAGCGCCAGCGGGTTGGCATCGCACGGGCACTGATGCAGGATCCAAAGCTGCTGCTGCTCGACGAGCCGACTTCGAGTCTCGATCCGAAGATATCGCGGGAGGTCATGGCCCTGATCGTGGAAATCGCTAAAGAGTACCGAGTTCCAGTCCTGTGCAACATTCATGACGTCAAACTGGCCATGGAATTCTGCAACAAGATGATCGGTCTGCAGGATGGCGTGAAGATGTTTGATGGTCCGACATCTGCAATGAACGAGGGCAAACTGAATGACATATACGCGATGGAGGTCCTCTGATTGACTGCCGTCCCGCATATGGACCAACGACTGGATGCCTTTCTGGCCGGTCGCCGCCGAGGCAAGACGACTCGAACGCTGATTTATCTGGTGATCGCACTCCTTGTGATTTGGAGCGTCAAGACGACCATAGTCGATGATACGGACTGGGAGCGTCTGGGATCGGTCTCCGACGTGCTGGCGTCGATCGGAAATTTCTTGGCGATTGACTGGGGACTGATGCCGGATCTCTGGCAACCGGCACTCGAAACGATCATGGTTGCCACATTGGGTACGGTGCTCGGCGTCATCAGTTGCATTCCGGCAATCTGGTTCGGCGCGCTAAACATTTCGCCATTTCCGCCGATCACCTATCCGATCGCCAGATTGATGATGACACTTTCCAGATCGATACACGAGATCGTCTGGGCGCTGTTCTTCGTCGCTGCCGTTGGTCTTGGCGCGTTGGCCGGTGTGTTGGCAATTGCCGTGCGCTCCATCGGTTTCATTGCCAAAATGTCTGCGGAGGCCATTGAGGACCTCGATCCGCGGCCGGTCGAAGCCATCCGTGCCGTTGGCGGCAACGAGTTTCAGGTCTTTATCTACGCCATCCTGCCGCAAGTTCTGCCGGTCATGGTCGGGGTCATCATCTTCGAATGGGAGATTAACATCCGGCGCTCATCGGTACTCGGTCTTGTCGGTGCCGGCGGGCTCGGGCTGGTGTTCTTCCGGCAACTCAACACCTTCAATGAAGGCGGCGTAACCGCGGTCATTTTGGCCATCCTGCTGCTGATCCTGTTCGGTGAACTGGTGTCGTATTTCGTGCGCAAGGCGATCATCTGATGGCCAGCCAGGACACACTGTCGGTTTCAGAAGTCACGCCGGAACGTACGTGGCGGCGGTTCAAGTTTCCTGGGTCGCTCTATCGCTATCTGGGATTGCTGGCTGCCGTGGCGTTTCTCAGCCTGTCGGTCAACTATCTCAACATCCCGCTCGACAGGTTTCTCGGCATGTTCGGAAGGGTCGGAGACCTGATCACCGACAGGTACTATCCGCCTGATATCGAATACGTCACCGATCCCGATTATATCGCATCGGTTATTGAGACCATCCAGATGGCCTATCTTGGCGCTTTGTTCGGCATGCTGGCCGCAGTTCCGCTTGGCTGGTTCGGCGCCTACAACGTGTCGCCGAGCCGGCGCTTCATCTATCCGATAGCCCGCCTGTTGACCATGAGCGCCCGCGCCGTGCACGAGACCATCTGGGCGATCCTGTTCGTCACCATCCTCGGCTTCGGCATGATGGCCGGTGTCTTCGCCCTCACCATGTTCTGCATCGGCTTTGCCGGAAAGCTGTTTGCCGAAGAGATCGAGGCCATCGACATGGGGCCGGTGGAGGCGATCCGCGCCACCGGCGCAAACGAATTCAAGGTCATGGTCTACGGCATCTTCCCGCAGGTCCGGGTCGCCTTCACCGGTATCGGAATCTACACATGGGACGTGGCCTTTCGCGCCGCGACTGTGGTCGGTTTCTTCGGCGCAGGCGGCATGGGCTGGTATCTGAAACGCAACGTCCTTCAGATTGAAACCCAACGGGTTGCGGCCATTCTGCTGTCGATTGTCGTGCTGGTGCTTATTTCCGAGGCGATCTCTGCATTTGCCAGAGCCAAGGTTGCCAAGGCGAAATAAACTTTCTCACGTGCCTATGGCGGCTGCCAGTTTTCGTACATTTTCTTCAATTTCGGCTTCGGCGGCGCAGGCAAATCCGAACATGATGCCGGGTCGCAACGCTTGTTGGTCGCAATAGATCGAAATTGGCAGGCAATCCACGCCGCTGTCCCAGATCGCCTGGGCCACATCCACTTCGTTGCGCGACGACTGCCGCAACCATCCGATCAAATGCATGCCGGCGCGGCAGGGTTCCAGCTCAAAGAGATGCGAGGCATGTTGGCTCAGGCAGTCGGTAACCAGGTCCCGGCGCTTCCTGTAAAGCGAACGCATCTTACGGATATGGGCGTTGAAACTGCCGTCGAGCATGAACGTAGACAGGATGCGCTGCTGCAGTGGTGAGACATTCTGCGAAAGCAGGGTCTGAGCGGCCGTGCAGGCCTCGACCAGCGCTGGCGGGCTGATCAGGTAACCGAGCCTGAGTGCCGGAAACAGCGATTTTGAGAAGCTTCCGGTGTAAATGACGTGACCGCTGTGATCGAGCGCCAGCAAAGCCGGCAGCGCCCGGTCAGCATAGCGATACTCGCTGTCGTAATCGTCTTCGACAATCCAGCAATCATTTTGCTGCGCGTAGTCGAGCAGCTCCAGCCGGCGATTGAGGCTCATGGTGACGCCCAGCGGATGCTGATGAGAAGGTGTAACAAATATCAGACCTGCACTGTCGTAGTGTCGCGTAGCATAACCCAGGTCGAAGCCGGACTCATCGATGGGAACCGATTTGACGTCTACGCCGAGCAGCCGCATGGCATCGCGAACGGCTATGTGGCCCGGATCTTCGCACCACGCTACGGCATGGTATTGCAGCAGGGTTAGTGCGATGAGTACGAAGGCCTGCTGAGCACCGGCCGTGACAACGATCTGCTCAGGGCGGCACTCTATGCCGCGATGATCGCGCACATGCAGGGCTATGGCGCGCTTCAGGTCGGGCAGTCCGCCTGGCGGACCGTAGCCGAGCAAATCGTCGGGTCCGCTTCGCATAACTTTCGAATGTGCTGCTGCCCAAACCTTGCGCGGAAACTGATCCAGTGCCGGCACACCGGGCCTGAATGCTTTCACGCCGCCAAGCCGGGTTGTTGATCTGGATGCCGCGATCAGGGCTGCACGTCGCGATGCTGTCAGCCGATCCGCAGGATATGCGCTTTCGCTGGCCGGGATTTCCAATGGCAGCTCCGTGGTCGCGATATCTGCGACATAGGTGCCATCTCCCTGCCGCGACTGCAGAAAGCCTTCACTGGTCAATTGCTCATATACGTTCTTAACCGTGAGCCTCGAGACGCCAAGGTCGCCGGACAGATGACGCGTCGCGGGGAGCCGGCTGTTCGGTGGCAAGGCCCCGTTCAGAATCATTTGACGGATGGCCGTCTCAAGCTGGCGATAAAGCGGTATGCCGCTCGACGGATCGAGCTGCAGGGTGGACAACAACGCACCACCCCTATGCCTGCTCATGACCGATGACCCTTCTTAATGGGCTTATTCTTCGCGTATTAATGGGTATATTTGATGTATCCATTTCTGGCTAGGATAAAATTCGACAACCCGCGCGGGCGCATTGGCTTTGAGGCTCAGTTGTGCTTTCAAGGCGTTACGTCAACTTGAACGGACGGGTCCGGACTTAACACAGGCAGGAGGCTGTTTGCAGCATGGTCAGAATCGAAGATTATTCCTGCCCAACCGGACTCCATCTTCTGGCGCGATGGCAGGCCGGCGCCCCGGATGCAAAACGAGAAATGACAGAAATCTTCGATGCCGCCATCGCCGGGGATTTCGATGAAAACTTTGCTGTACCGGCCCCGGCGAATGAAATCCATGCCACCGCCTCGGTTCACATGCTGGCCTTGGCCGTTCTGTTTGACCTCTACGGCATCGAGTCTGAGGCGTATTACAAGACCGACCCCTATCGCTACGTTCGAGCAAACCTGACGGTGGCCCGGCTGCTGGGGATGAAAAAATTGTATATGACGTGGGCGCTTTACGCATTGACCTGCGAGCCGTTAGGTCAGCCCATGATGTATCCGGACCGGTTCCCGCCCGGAGCCGACCCCGATGTAACCCTGATCAACAAGGAAAACTGGCGACAGCTGGAAACACCGGATTTCACTACGGGCGTCCCGAAGATCATTGACGGCATCCTGCGGGTCACTGAGGAACTGACTGGCATGGCGCCGCTATTGCAGATTTCCGCACCCTACAGCCTTGCCGCCGACATCTACGGGCAGGAACCTTTACTGGCCGATGTGGTGCATGACCCGGACAATGTGGATGCTCTCTTGAACCACCTTGGCGACAAGGTGCTGGGGCCATGGATGGATCATCACATCGAGACATTTCCAAACGGCTGGATCGAATTGTCGGATGCCTCGGGTTCGCCTTTCTTCATCGGGGCTGAAAACTGCAAGAAAATGTCGATCCGCTCGATCCAGCACATGCTCAGAGACAAGCCCTATGCCGACCGCGTCTTTGATAACAACTACCGGGGAGACTTTGTCTCGCAAGTGAAGAAGAAGGCGCGAAGCTCGCGTCGTAAGCCGTCTGGGCAAGAAAGGACCGGCGGTGTCGGCCTGCTCGAGCTGACGGAAGCGAAAGTCAGCGTCAACCCGGTATTCGTCATGCGTCTCGAAGCGGACAAGGTAGATATTTCATTCTATGAAGACCAGGCCATCGAGCGCAACCTGCCGCTGACCAGCGGCATTGGCTCTAACGAGATCGACCGCAACAGCATAGGCGATCTGGAAACCGCAAAGGCGGAAATCGCCGGAGCGGCCCGGTCGTATGTACAAGCCATCAAACGGGTGTGCGAGACGATTGAATTGCCGGAGGACAATTTCGTGACGGACCCCTGGCCGAGCCACGTGTATTTCGAAGACGTCAACGGGCAATCGCAATTCGAGATTGTCGAACGCATAATGAATGAAGTCCGAAAGGGCGGAGTGTTCGAGCGAAAGAGGGTAGGGACCATGGACGAACCCCGACGACAGTCCGTTGAGTATAGCTCTGCTAGAGCACGATCGAAATTGATTGAATCAATCAATTTCGTGAATCGTCCTCTAAATTATTAAGGTCGATCAGGTTTATCGATTTTGATCGAGTAAATCAAAATCGATCCTGATCTAGCGCGTAGCTCTTGCAAATCTGGCACGGGCTGTCCCATTGCCTGAGAAAACGACTGAAGCCCCGACTGCTGGCGGCCTGCTACGGCGCCAGCAACGCAAACTTCGCACGGGTGCAAAAAGGTATTGGATCCCCCGGCAGACGTCGTAGGTTACGGCTCCAGTTTGATTTCAGTCAGCCTTAGGAGGCGACCTTGGAACGACAAATGAAAGCTGTACCTAGCCAATCGGAAGGCGAGAGCAACACATCCTCGCGGCGGTCCGATTGGGCCAGACGCACGCACAGCGCAGAAATGCGGAGACAACTGGATGCGGATGCACGGGTCTTCCTGCATCAGTCCGTCTCGACACCCTGCATGTCCGTCATCGCCAAGGCCGAAGGCGCCTATATTGAGGACACAGAAGGACGTCGCTACCTCGATTTCCACGGTAATAACGTGCACCATATCGGATACGGCCATCCTCGCCTCAAGTCGGCCATTGCCCAGCAGATGGACGAGTTGCCGTTCGCGCCGCGCAGGTTCGCCTGCGAGCCAGCGACGGCACTTGCCGAGAAACTGGCCGAAATCTCGCCCGGCGAACTGTCCAAGGTCTTGTTCACCACCGGGGGCTCGGATGCCATCGAGGTCGCGCTGAAGATTGCCCGCGCGGCGACCGGGCGCCATAAGACGATCTCATTCTGGGATGCCTTTCATGGTGCCGGGTTCGGTGCCGCGTCGGTGGGGGGTGAGCAGTTGTTTCGCTCACATATCATTGGTCCGCTACTGACCGGCGCCCAGCACGTGGCACCGTTCGCCTGCTACCGGTGTCCTTATGGATATCCAGATGTCGACGGGCAGCCCCAGCTGGATGTCTGCAGGATGACCTGCGCCAACTTCGTCCGCTATGTGCTTGAAAAGGAAGGAGATGTCGCGGCGGTGGTTGCGGAGCCGGCACGAGCGGTTCCGTACATTCCGCCGCCGGGGTTCTGGTCTGAGGTTCGACAGGCCTGCAACGAGCATGGTGCGCTGTTGATCTTCGATGAGATCCCGACAGGGCTTGGCAAGACCGGCCGCATGTTTGCCTGCGATCACGACGAGGTGGTGCCGGACATCCTGGTCATGGGCAAGGCGCTTGGCGGCGGTATCATGCCGATTGCAGCCGTCCTTGCCCGTCCAGATCTCGACGTAGCTGGCGAATATGCCTTTGGCCACTACACTCACGAGAAGAATCCCGTGTCCGCCCGCGCAGCGTTGACGACGATCGAGATTATTGAGGATGAGGGGCTGGTGGAGAACGCAGCATTGCTCGGAGCTCATGCAATGGCCCGACTGAATGAGCTCAAGCAGAAGAATTCGAGCGTTGGTGACGTACGAGGACGCGGTTTTCTGATCGGTGTGGAACTGGTCAAGAGCCGGGACGACAAAGTGCCGGCAAACGATCTTGCAGAGGACGTATTCTACCGCTGCCTGGATGAGGGGCTGTCATTCAAGATCACGATGGGGAACACGCTGACCTTCACGCCACCACTGATCCTCTCCCGTGATCAGATGGATCATGCATTGAATGTCGTCGAAAAGTGCCTAGTGGACGCGACTTGACGGAACGGAGCAACCACGCAAACCATGTCACTGCATTTGCGGTGGGTGGACATAGTATCGCGCCGCCCGGTTTTCCCTCATCAACAAGTCTCGGCAGACATCGGCAAACCGCTCGACCAGCCGTGTCGGCATGTATCGCATGGTGAAGGCAAGGCCATAGTGCGGCGGCGGTATCGGATCACTTAGCGGGATATATGCCAGGCC
>JAEKFU010000356.1 GCA_016522385.1 Pseudomonadota bacterium | reverse complement strand
TGTTGGACAACGGTATCCCGGCTTCAATGTCGACAAGCTGTTGCTTCAGGATGGCGCCAAGCAACACCTTGTGTGCCTCGATAAGGTTTTCAAACAGCTCGCCAGGCAGGTCGCTGAGCGCCTTGGCGGCCAACAATCTTTCCGGTGTGGAACGGGCCCGGATGCCGTTGCGAATTGCCAGGACTCGTGCAGCGGAGAAGATCGGCATGATACCCCCCTTCTTTAGGTCGACACGACCGTCCTGGAGATTAAATCGACCAAACCATCCAAGCGGGGTGCTCACGTCAGCGGCATTGATCGACATCAGTTGGAGGAACTGCCTGGACTGCTTACCCGCCTCAAACGCCGTCGCTAGAACCGCATCGGCCATCTCCCGGTCGCCATAGACATCGACAGCATCGAAAAAGATGTCGGTGTTGAGGATGTCGGTCGGTCTTCGGCGACTAATCCACTGGCTTACCACCGTCTTCCAACCCTCGATCGACATGCGCCACTCAGCGTTCTTGGCCATGACACCGCCCTTGCAGTAAGGAACGCCTGCCGCGTGCAGCATATCAGCGACGCGTGTGGCCAGGTTTTCCAGCCATTTGTCCTGATCGCTATCAGGATCGCCGTGGCTATAGACGATCGCGTTATCCTGATCCATCGCCAGCAAGCTCTCGCCGCGCCCGCCTGAGCCAAGCACCAGCATCGCGTAGTCTACCGGTGGCTCTCCATGACCTTCGCTAGCCATCTCCTTTTCTGCAATGCGACAAGCGCCGCGTGTGAGGGCGCACAGTTCGCGTGAAATCACTGCGGCAATGTCGCGCGCATCGACTTGCTCGCTAGCCAGACCTTGTGCAACCAACGTCAGCCTGGCCCATACCGCACCCAGATCGTGCGGTGTTTCGGCTTCACTGATCTCGTCGCCCAAGGATATGGCGTCCTGGGCACGTTGTTTGAGAAGGTCGCGGGCGGACAAGGCACCAACGATCTTGCCTGCCGCATCGTGGACGCCAAGGTGACGGTACCGCTTGCGGCTCATCCGGCCGATGGCACGATAGACAAATGCGTCGACTGGAACGGTTTCGAGCGGCCGAATTGCGATGTCCGACACCGGCAACTGCAATGCGTCGGCCGAACCGGCTTCTATGGCGCGCAGGACATCGCGTTCTGTGATGATGCCCGAAGGCCCTCCATGTGTCGCGGGACGCACAAATAGAGAGCTCACCTTTTCCCTCATAAGCGTGTTCAGAACGTCCTGGACCGTATCATCGCAAGCCGCAAACAGGGCTGGTGTGCGCATCACGTCGCCCACCCGGTGGCGATACGGATAGCTGTCGATGCGCGCCATCGCGGCAAGTGAACCCTGCGCCTGCTTTGCAGTCTGAACAGCATCATGCCACCCGGCCTCAGCTTCTGTCATCGCTTGGCTAGTCGAGCTTCGGCTGGCGCGTTCGGCCTCGGCCAAGGTGCGAATACCCCGGTCACGCAGCTGTGGCAGCAGTGCGAGAAACACTTTTGCAGTCAGCAAAGCATCACCGAGGGCTCGGTGCCGGTCAGAGGCTTCGATATTCAACCAACCTGCTACCGTATCGAGCGCATGGTCTGGCAGAGGCGGTGCGAGCACCCGAACGAGGTGACGCACATCTAGCGTGCGTGGTGGTGTCCATACAAGACCTGCCCGCATGTGCTCGCGCTGCAATATGGCAATGTCGAAGCCAATTGAATATCCGATGACAACCGCATGGCCGATCCAGTCACTGAGCTGCATGGCAACAGTGGCGAAATCTGCCGCTTCGCTCACGTCGGCATCTGACAAACCATGGATGGCAGTCGATTCCGGTGGAATTGGTTCGCCGGGATTGACCAGCTGGTCAAATGATGCCGAAGTTGCAATGGCGCCTTTTGCAACCCTGACAGCACCAACCTGAACGACACGGGCATTGTTTACGTCCAGACCCGTCGTCTCGGTGTCCAGAAAGACCGCCGACAGAGAGATCAGAGGCGTCGCGGATGATATCTCGGCAGCTGGATGGGCTGTCATGCGCAAAGCAGTTCCGGGTTGCTTTGAGCGCAACCTTAGGGCCTGTTGTCAATTAAATGCAACGGGCGCAGGCGCGCAGAACGCCGCAACATCGATCCTCGTGAACCTGCCGATGGCACGTGGCGCAGGTTTTGCTATAACCTGGAGTGCAACCGGGAACTGGGACATGTTGAACACCTGGACAATCGTAGTATCCGCGCTGGGATATGTCGGACTGCTGTTCGTCATCGCACGCTATGGCGACCGCCATGACTGGGCACGCACGTCCAATTTTTGGCGGCCCGCCATCTATTCGCTGTCGCTTGCCATTTACTGTTCGTCCTGGACATTTTTCGGCAGTGTCGGACTTTCGGCCCGATCAGGTTTTGAGTTCCTGCCGATCTATATTGGCCCATTTATCGTGTTGGTGGCTGGTTGGCCCATCCTGCGGATTATGGTAGATGTCGCCAAACGGCAGAATATCACATCGCTCGCAGACTTCGTTTCGGCGCGTTACGGCAAGAATCAGGCACTCGGCGCTTTGGTTGCCACAATCGCGGTTGTCGGTTTGGCACCACTCATTTCCCTGCAGTTGAAGGCCGTGTCCCTCTCATTAAAAACCGTGCTGCCGCAACTGAACGATACCACGGCACCCGGCAACATGGGCCTGACCGACAGTGTCGCTCCCATTGCGGCAATCGTTCTGGCCGGTCTTGCGATGCTGTTCGGTACCCGGCACATCACAACGACGGAACACCAGCACGGTCTGATGCATGCGATAGCCGTTGACGCGATCTTCAAGTTGGTGGCCTTCACCGCGATTGGCATGTTTGTAACGTTCTACATGATCGGCGGAATCGGGCCGATGCTCGATATCGCCGCCCGAAGAAGCGATATCGGTGATATCCTGTTTAGCGCCTCCGATGGCGACCGATGGCTGGCGATAACATTGCTGTCGACATTCGCCATTCTGCTGCTACCGCGGCAGTTTCATGTCGCGATTGTCGAAAACATAAACGCCAATGACATCAGGCGTGCGGCCTTTCTGTTTCCACTGTATCTGATCGCGATAAACCTGTTCATTGTTCCGGTTGCAGTCGCCAGCCTCGACACTTTTTCAGCCGGTACCGTGGATCCGGACATGTTCGTTCTAGCGCTCCCCATGCATGCTGGACACAGTGGAATTGCGTTGGCTGTGCTGATC
>JAEKFU010000213.1 GCA_016522385.1 Pseudomonadota bacterium | reverse complement strand
GCGGATTGGCGACGGTATCGGCTTTAGGGGCACTGCCAGTCAATGCGGGTTTGAGGCCTACAATTAGGCCACCTCCGACGGCGGCGGCACCAACGATGAAATTGCGACGGCTGGTCCGCAGTGAAAGGGCAGCTGAATTTTGCTTCATGACGTTGAGCATGATCAGGCCTCCAGGCGGCGGGCGGCTTCGTGAATGCCGGCGCGGATACGATGATAGGTGGCACAACGGCACAGGTTGCCGGCCATTGCTTCGTCGATGTTCTCGTCGGTCGGCTTGGTGTTTTGCGAAAGCAGAGCGACAGCGGCGAGAACCTGTCCCGACTGACAATAGCCGCATTGCGGCACATCAAGTTCGGCCCATACGGTCTGTGCGGTTTCGGCAACTTTGCCGTTGACGCCCTCGATGGTGGTGATTTTTGTGCCGACTGCATCCTCAACTGTCAGCTGGCACGAACGCGTCGGTTCGCCATCGACATGGACGGTGCAGGCGCCGCATTGCGCGATGCCACATCCGTATTTGGTCCCCGTCAGGCCGATAATGTCGCGGATTGCCCACAACAATGGCATGTCTCCGTCAATGTCGAGGGTTGTCTCCTTGCCGTTGAGATTGATCCTAAAAGTCATGTTACAGCCTCCTGATTGTCTCGGCCATCTTGTCCAACATCCTTATCAAGCCAGGTCGGCAACGCCTGTCACCGGGCCGACACGGTCCGCTTAACCTGCCGTCCGTCTTGCAAAGTTGAGCAGCACCATATCTGTCAGAGAGCGCCTGATGCGGCAGCTCATCGATCCAGCACCGTTGAGATCATCTAAGCACACAAAGACGTCAATCTAATGAAACCCAATTGATCATTCCAATCGATTGTTTGTATCAAATTCATTTACACAATTTATGATTTTGTGTCGCGTTCAATCGACCTCAATCTGTTGCGATCGTTGGATATTCTGCTGGAGGAGTGTCATGTCACCCGCGTTGCAAAACAGCTTGGACTGACCCAGCCGGCTTTATCGGCGCAACTGGGCCTGGATGATCTGGGGATCTATATCGAGCAGGTTGCACAGTCTGCGCTCGGTCCAGGTCATGCCGTCGCTTCTAGCACCGGTAACGCGTGCGGGAAATCGTCCGGCTGGCCGCCAACGAAAATTTCATTTCTTGCGAGCACACTAGGTCTGTCGAGATGCAGGTTGTGGCGCTGATCTGACAGGATGGGTTCAGATTTAGGGGCGTGAGGAGGAAGGACACGCAGGCATATTCGACGAAGAACACCCCTGAAGATTGGCCAATCCTGTCAAATCGTGAACGGACGTGGCCCATTTGGCTTCTGGGCATCACTTTGAACGCTTGAAGGGGACAACCCTACAGCATGTCTCAATGCTAGCCAGAAACCAGATGGATTACGCCAGCACCATAACATGAATCTCGACAGACGCTAGAATACCGGGACGGGCGACTGTGAGTTGCGAAGATGAGTAAGGCGTTCAATCAGATCCTTGCAGAAATCGAGGCAAGTGACCCTCCAGCCTTGCGCGCCGGTCAGCGCTATGCGCGGGCGCTTCATCAATTCGAGGCCATGTCGGCAGTGGTTAGCGAGGCGCCGACATCCGAAAAATCAGTCCACGCGGACAGGCCGTCGTGGTGGGAGACACTGATTGCGGATGCAATGGAGCAAACACCGGAGCAGCCCGAGACACTGCAAGACAAAGCGCGAAGGCAACCTCTGACACTGGCGCAACTAAAGAAAAAACTCAGGCACGCAACATCGCACCAGGAGCTACACCGCCTGCGGCGCAGGTTTGCCCTCGACCATCATCCGGATCTGGCCCCGCAATTTCGGCGCGACGTTTCTGCCCGCGAATTATCGATTGTCAACGACCTGATCGACCAGGCACTTCGTGACGCAGATCGGAAGCGTGCAAACGAATAAGAGCCCCGTGCGCCTTCCCAAGTCTGTTATGGCCAGCATGTGTTCATGTGTAGACCTGAGCTGCCAAACCGGAAGCTTTTATCAATGGTGTCTGGGCATGGCAGATATAATCGAACGTCATAATCCGAGTTTACGCAATTCCTCATTTCGCCACAATTCGTAACTATCCGGAATCAACTAATGTTTTTTGCTGACTTTGCTTAGAGGTAACTTTCGCGTGCGCCAAATTCGGCGATTGAGATTTGCAATCCGGCAGCCAGCAGTGCGTTCAACTCCTATTGGGGGAAAGGATTAGTGTGTAGATTTATCACAATGATCCTGTTTCGGCAGTGGTCCTTCGTGATTGCGCCATCGTGTTTTGCATCACGTGGCCAGCGGCATTTTCCGTACAGTTGGATGAATAGTTTTTGGGAGTCCGGATGATCCGATACACCTTAGTTGCTTTCGCGTGCTGGGCCGTAACTACTACGCTGGTCAGCCAAGCGTGGTCTGCCGACGCAACGATGCGCTTCCGTGACAGCGGCCTGACCTTTTCCGGCAAAATGCTCCGTTTTGATGGCAAGACTTACACTGTCGAGACGGATTTGTTCGGCAAAATGGAACTCGACATCGAAAAATTTGACTGCGTCGCGGGTGCTTGCAAGATCACCCATGCGCGTCCTTCCGCCCTTCCAAAGTCTAATTTCGGCATACACGGCTCGATCTCGATTGGTCGCTATCTGATGCCCTTGTTGATCGGCGGCTATGCGCAAAGCGTAGATGCCAGCGCGCAGCTTCAGGCCAGCACCGATGTTTCTGAACTGAAGATCAAACTAACCGATCGCAAAGGTGGCGAACTGGCACAAGTTGACCTCATCACACACGGCACGAGTACCGCGTTTGCCGCTTTGGCGAATGGCAAGGCTGCAATTGGCATGTCCTCACGACCGATGAGTGAGGCTGAAGCAAAGACCCTTTC
>JAEKFU010000178.1 GCA_016522385.1 Pseudomonadota bacterium | reverse complement strand
CCACATTGTGTTCCCGGAGCCGCGGCGAACCTGATGCACGTCTTGCTGAAAGACCCGCCGGCAGGCCTCCCAGCGCGCTTTGCCCGGTTTGGCCTTAATCTTGACCCAGACACGCGTCGGCCCTTCTCCTTTTCCGAGTGTGCGGGCACTCGCCGCAGTGGAGACGGCAAAGAGGATGGCGGTTGCAATAATCAGCGCGTTGAAGAATTTCATTAGTATGTCTTTCCTTCTTGATCGGACCGGCTGGTTCGCCAGCCGGAGTCTTGCTACCGTCCAGTCTCAATTGGGCATGAGGCGTCACTGTGCTAGATGATCTGCATCGAGGCAAGCATTGGTCACAGCATTGTTATCGCAATGGCATCCGCCAGAAGCTCTATCTCGGGGTCTATGTTGCCGGTGCGCCAGAGGCCGCGAGAGGCATTGGCGCTGCCGGTCCCAAGAATCCCGTCATGAGGAGGAAGCATCATGCCGACATATACCTGCACTGCAGCCGAGGGTCTGCTGAACGAAAATCACAAAAGCAGAATAGCCATGACGATTACCACCGCCCATGCAGACGTTAAGGGGGCGCCAGCCTATTTCGCGCAGGTCATATTTCAGAAGGTGCCGCCCGGCGACCATTTCATAGGTGGCAGGCCGCTGGCGCACGATCACGTGTTTGTCTATGGGCGCATTCGCGGTGGAAGGAGTGCGGTGGATCGCAAGGCGCTGATCCACAGGATAACTGATGAAGTGGCCAGGATCGCCGGGCTGCCCGACTTTTCGGTTTGGACTTACCTGCTCGAGTTGCCTGCAGCCGCGATGGTCGAGTTCGGCCGTGTCCTGCCCGAGCCGGGCGACGAGCCCAGCTGGAACGAAGCGCTTCCACCTGAAGATCTTGACCGAATGACAGCGATTTTATCACGTTGATTGATCGCCGATGACACGATTTTGCGGCTCGCAATCTGATAATACTAAAGTGTAAAGGCCCGTGATTATGGGGCGGTTCGAAGGGGGAAGGACACTTACACCCCTAAATCTGACCCAACCCTGTCAAACGAGTGCCACAACCTGAATCTCAACAGACCCAAGAGCGTGTCTCGAAGGCTTGTCGACCACAGGCGCACCAAATCTCGCCAGAAATCATAGAACCTCGCGGCGGTAATTTTCGATGACGGCTTGGCCGTCGCAGATGTTAAGCTGATTGTTTGCTGTCAGGAAAGGGAGTACAGCCATGCATCTTAGAGGGTCCTGTCACTGTGGCGCCGTCCGGTTCTCTTTGGAAGCCTATGCACCGGTGCCCTATTTGCGGTGCTACTGCTCCATTTGCCGCAAAACCGGTGGCGGCGGAGGATTTGCGATAAATCTGGGCGGACATGCCAACACCCTGGCCGTTGAGGGGGAAGAGGCCATCACCGTCTTCCATGCGACCATCGGTGGTGAACAGAGCCCTGCGGAGAGGCGTTTTTGTGCACATTGCGGCTCAGCGCTCTGGGTCTGGGATTCCCGCTGGCCGGAATTGGTCCACCCTTTCGCCAGCGCCATCGATACGCCATTGCCCGAGCCACCCGAACAGATTCACATCATGCTGGAAGCTAAGCCCGAATGGGTGAGGCTGGACGATGCCGGCAACGAGGCCTGTTACAAGCTTTATCCCGAAGAAAGCCTGGAGGCCTGGCACCGAAGGCACGGCCTGTTGGACGAAACCTAGGGCCGCGCGAGCACTACGACCCTAACTGCCCACGGCCCTTAATAGGGCCACTCCTCATTGCCCAATGACGAGACGGCTGAGACGATCCGTTCAAAGCTCGCCTTTGCCCGCGAAACGCTCGACCGGGCCCGCAGGTAACCGTGCACGAGCCCAAATTCATTCAACCAGACCGCCTGTCCGCCTGCCGCCAAGAGTCGATCGCAATAGTGCCCGCCGTCGTCTGAAAGAGGATCGCATTGCGCTGTGACGATCACCGTCGGTGGAAGCCCGCTGAAGTCCGTATCGCATAGCGGCGTCGCGGTCGGGTCATCCTTAGGCTGCACACCGTCAAATCGGGCATCCTGATAGTAAAGGATCTCGTCGCGTGTCAGCATCGGTGCGTTGGCATGGGTGAGATAGGATCCGGTGTTTGCATCGCCGCCGAGCCCGGGATAGATCAACACCTGGCCGATGATCCCAATGACCTTGCCTCGTGCCGCATGGGCAACGGCGGCCGCCAAGTTGCCGCCGGCACTGTCCCCGGCCAGAACGAGGGGGCGCCGAAAGGTGTTCGCGGCCCACTTCGTTGCCAGATAACTGTCCTCGAATGCCGCGGGATGCTTGTGTTCGGGCGCCAGCCGATAATCAACCGAGATCACCCGATAACCGGTGCGAGCACACAATTCGCCACAGACATCGTCATGGCTCTCCAGGCCGCCGAGGATGAACCCGCCGCCATGAAAATAGACCACCGTCGCCTCAGCGTATCCATGTTCGTAAATGCGCACCGGCACTGGCCCGACTGTCTGGTCGCACGTGCTCACTCCTTCCGGACGCTCGAAATGAAACGCCCGGCACATCTCATCGTAGACCTGGCGGTTCTTGTCGATCCTCCAAGTCACCGATTCAGGTGGATAGATCGCCATCGACTTGTTGATGAACGCCCAGGTTTCATCGTCGATCATCTGCGAATAATCAATTTCAGGCGGCTGTGCGTCCATTAGACTCCGGCTCCCCAAGTGTTCGCCAGAAAGTGTCACTCTGGTAAATTGCATTGATCCCGTAGGTCATCAATTGTCGAGCTCATATTTACTCTGAGCGCGTGCAAAACACCACCCGGCAGACAGCCGGCCTCCCAGGCATTTGCGGCTGTCAAGAATGTCAACAAATTCTTCGATGTGATATGCTGGCGCCTGGACAATATTCTCCAGATAAAGGGGCTGTCGTCCGATGAACAAGACTCAGGACAATCAATATGTAGTCCGGCCATTGGAGAACGATGACATTCCAGTCATCTCGCGCTGGTTTGAAGACTTGGAAGATCTGGCTTTGTTCGAACGAGCTGTCCGCGTGCCGCTTGGCCGTGAGGCGTCTCAAGAGGTCTGGTCCGAAGTCATCGGCTGTGAATCGTCTAAGAGTAAGTATTGGTTTGCGATCGAAAACCAGGGCGACCAGATCGTCGGTATCATCGGACTGGAGAACGTCAATCACATCAATGGGGACGGCGTTTTTTCTCTGCTCATGGCGAGAGCGCACCGCAACAAAGGCGTGGGGATTCGCTCAACCGCAATGGTGATGGACCTGGCGTTTAAACAACTGGGTTTGCACCGGCTGACATCCTACTAC
>JAEKFU010000145.1 GCA_016522385.1 Pseudomonadota bacterium | reverse complement strand
ACACATGTCTCTTGTCGCAGGAGGTATCTTCTGGGTGATGCGCTCGCTGCTGGCATTATTTCCCGCCCTGGCGCTGAATTGGCCGATCAAGAAGATCGCCGCGGTTGCGGCATTGTTGGCCGGTGCCGGTTATCTGCTCATATCCGGCGGTGCCATTTCTACCCAGCGCGCCTTCATCATGCTGACGGTTATGTTCATTGCTGTCCTGTTCGATCGGCCGGCCATCTCCTTGCGCAATCTCGCCATGGCCGCCACCATGATCGTAATACTCACGCCGGAGTCCGTGTTGTCGGCCAGTTTCCAAATGTCTTTCATGGCCGTCATGGGCCTGATTGCCGCCTATGAGGCATTACGCGCGTACGGGACAGGCCGGCCAAAATCGAGGTACTCGCAGAACATCCCGCACCGGATTGCGCGATGGTTCGCAACCTTGTTGATGGCGACCGCATTGACGACCGTCATCGCCAGTTTTTTTACCGGTTTGCCGGCGGCCTATCACTTCAACCGCGTCGCTCCCTTCGGTGTCCTTGCCAATGTATTGGCGTTGCCTATGGTGACCTTCCTGGTCATGCCCATGGCTGTGCTGGCAGTCGCGCTAATGCCTTTGGAATTGGAAGCTTGGCCGCTATGGCTGATGGAGTGGGGCCTGCGGTGGGTCACAGATATCGCGGAGTATGTCGCCAACCTGCCGCATTCAAACTTCACCGTACCAACCCTGCGGCTCGGCAGTGCTTTGTTGTTCGGCGCTGCCTTGATCTGGTTGTGCCTGTGGACTGGCTGGCTGCGGTTGTATGCTGCCCTGCCAGCGCTGCTAGCTACATTGCTTGTTGTCAATATTGATCGACCAGATGTTCTCATCGAGCGAACTGGCAAGAATGTCGGGTATCGAGCCGCAAGTGGCGAGCTGGTACTGGCGCATACGCGACGGGCAAAATATTCCGTTGGGAAATGGTTACTGCGTGACGGTGACAGTGCTGAATTTTCCGATGCGGTTAAGCGACCGGGTTGGACATGCAGCAAGCACCGCTGCCAGGCCGTTGTTGGAACACGCAAGGTTGCCTACCTGCAAGACGGCGCTACCATTCCCGAAGAGTGCTTGGATTTACAGGTTCTGATTAGTCAAATTCCGCTACGTGGGGCCTGTGACAACGTGCCCGTGCGCATTGACAGATTTGATCTTTGGCGAAGCGGGTCCCACGCGATCTACTTCGACGCCAATGACACTAAAATCGTCACCGCCTCAAGCGTCCGAGGACGTCGCCCATGGACCACAAGGCCGATCGCTCGGCGCAAGATTAGGCTGAACCCTTACGCAAGATATTGATCGCCGGGATTAGTACCGCCTGAGCAATCCCACCAACCGGCCCTGCACTTTAACCTGGTCAGGTCCATAGATCCGGGTCTCATAATTTGGGTTGGCGGCTTCCAGCGCGACCGAGTGACCCTTGCGACGTAGGCGTTTCAGAGTTGCCTCTTCATCATCGACAAGTGCCACGACGATCTCGCCGCTCTGGGCGTTGTTGACCTTCTTTACCAGCACAGTGTCGCCATCGAGAATGCCCGCATCGATCATCGAATCGCCGTTGACCTCTAAGGCGAAATGCTCGCCGTGGCCCATCATTTCAGGCGGCACGGATATGTTGTGGCTGTGGTCCTGGATTGCCGAAATCGGAACACCGGCGGCAATACGGCCCATCACCGGTACCGCAATACCTGCAGGTTCATCGGATGTTGCGTCGGTTGACGCCGGCCGAACCCTACCGAGCGAGCCTTCAATCACATTCGGGTTGAAGCCACGACGTGGCCCCGAAGCAAGGCCGCGCGAGGCCGATTCCGGCAAACGCATTACCTCAAGCGCCCGCGCACGATTGGGTAGGCGGCGGATAAAACCGCGCTCCTCGAGTGACATGATCAACCGATGGATGCCGGATTTGGATTTTAGGTCGAGCGCGGTTTTCATCTCCTCATATGAAGGAGGAATACCGCTTTCCTTCAGCCGTTCGTGAATGAACATCAAAAGTTCATGTTGTTTGCGTGTCAGCATTGATCTTTCTGGCCCTTGTGATCGGCGTGCAAAATGGTGTTCATTAGCAGAATCAGAACAAACCCAAAACAAATATACCCGTTCTAGTTATGTTCATCAACCCCGGTTTGCTGTGACAGAGGTTCGAAACCTTTCGGATCAGAAGTCTATTGGAAGTATTTCAACATACGTACCCTTGGTTGCCGGACGAGCGAACGGCGCGCGGATGATCAGGGCCTCGGCTTCGGCCATTAGCCGTTGCATTGAGCTGTCCTGACGGACAAACGGGAATGCCGTTAGGCTGCCGAACTGATCGCGCTCGACAGTGGCGCGCAAATAGTCTTGGCGCTCGTCGTTGCGGGGCAGGGCGGTGCCGAGCCGGGCTTTTATGATCGGATTCTCTGCCGGCAGGCCGAGTAGGGCATCCAGCAATGGTTTAAGGAAGATTCGCGCGCAAACCATTGCCGAGACCGGATTGCCAGGCAAGCCGATGATCCGTTGCTGGCCGCGTCTGGCGAACATCAAAGGCTTGCCTGGCCGCATAGCAATACGCCAGAAACTGAGGGTGATACCGCTTTCGCTTAACGCTCGTTGAACCAGGTCATGCTTGCCGACCGAGGCGCCGCCGATCGTTACCACAACATCGGCATCGCGGGTTTTCTTGATGGCTTGTTTGATGTCGGCCACACGGTCGGCCACCAGCCCGAGATCCACCGCTACGCCACCAAAATGATCAATAAAGCTGGTAAGTGCCGCATTGTTGGACGAGATGATCTGATCGTCGCGTGGTCTCTCGCCCGGCAGAACGAGTTCGTCGCCGGTCCCGATCAGCGCAATCACCGGTTTTCTGCGGACTGTGACCTTATCGCAGTTGGCAGATGCCGCAACGCCGATATCGCGGGCAGTCAAGATCCGGGGCGGCTCAACCAGGGTCTCACCACGCTTGAAGTCAAAACCTCGCCCACGGACGAACTGACCCCTCTCAGATGACTCGGTAATGGTAACCTGCGGTCCCTCAATCGTGGTGTCTTCCTGGATCACCACCGCGTCAGCGCCGGCCGGCAGCGGCGCACCGGTATAGATCTGCACCGCCTCGCCACGCTTCAACCTGCCGCTGAAGGCGCCGCCGGCCTTTGCCTCACCAATGACGTTCAAGATGACAGGCACATCGGTGACGTCGTTTGCCCGAACTGCAAAACCATCCATCGCGGAACAGGCGAACGCCGGCTGATCACGCGTGGTCTTGATCGGTTTTTGCAGCACACGGCCAATTGCCGCCGACAGCTTGACCTCTTCACAACCAACCGGCTTGACACCTTTCAGGATGCTGGCTCTTGCCTCATCGACCGGCAGCAGTTTTGCCGGTGACTTCATTGCGCCTGAAAGTGACCGGATTTGCCGCCGGCCTTTTCTGTCAGCCGGATATTGCCAATGCGCATGCTGCGGTCGATCGCCTTGAGCATGTCATATAGCGTCAGGCAGGCCGTCGACACTGCCATCAGGGCTTCCATCTCAACACCGGTCTTGCCGTCGACCTTGACCGTCGCCGTGACATCGATGCGGTTGTCTTCCGGCTCTGGCTTGAATTCGACGGCCACCTTGGAAATCGCCAGCGGATGGCACAGTGGGATAAGCTCATGGGTCTTCTTTGCGGCCATGATCCCGGCAATGCGCGCCGTCGCCAGAACATCGCCCTTCTTTGCCGTGCCTTTGATGATGGTTTCGAAAGTCTCAGGCTCCATCCACACCGCACCCGCCGCCGTCGCACTGCGGGTTGTGACGGCCTTGTCGGAGACGTCGACCATGCGGGCCGCGCCGTGCTCGTCAAGATGGCTGAGATTGGAGGACTTGATCATCTCAACAGACCCTATTCCGCTGCCCGCACCTTTGCCGGTTGTCGCAGGATCTGGCGTGTCGCCTCGGCAACGTCTTGATGACGCATGAGGCTCTCACCAATAAGAAAACTGGTAATACCCGCATCGGCCAGTCGGGCCAGATCATCCCTTCCGGCAAGGCCGCTTTCAGCGACAATCAGATAACCATCCGGCACGTGAGGCGCCAGTTGTTCGCTGGTCTCCAGTGTGGTCTCAAACGTTTTCAGGTTGCGATTGTTGATGCCGATCAGCCGGGTTTGCAGTTTTAGGGCGCGATCGAGTTCGTCGCGGTCGTGAACTTCGACCAGCACGTCCATACCCCAGTCAAAAGCCGCTGCCTCCAGTTCACTCGCCAGGCTGTCATCGATCATAGCCATGATCAACAGGACGCAATCCGCCCCCCAGGCCCGGGCCTGGGGGATCTGATAGTGATCGAGCATGAAATCCTTGCGCAGCGCCGGCAAGCCGGTCATTTGTCGCGCCGCCAGCAGATATTCCGGCGCCCCTTGGAACGACGGTTCATCCGTCAGCACCGACAGACAGGTCGCACCGCCTGCCTCATAGGCCATGGCCAGGGAAGGGGGATTGAAATCTTCCCGGATCAGACCCTTCGAGGGACTGGCTTTCTTGATCTCTGCAATCAGCGCCCACTTGTTTTTTGCGTGTTGGACTTCAAGCGCGTCCTTGAAACCTCGTACCGGCGGCGAATCCAGCGCGTGCACCTCAAGCTCGGTAAAACCGATCTCGGCCTTTGCTGCGGCAACTTCGCCACGCTTGTATTCAGCTATCTTGTCAAGAATCGTCGCCATTCAAGCCTCTTTGGCATTTGATATGGCAACGAGCGTATCGAGCGCCGTTTGTGCCGCACCGCTATCGATCGCCTTTGCCGCTTGTTCGGTTCCAGCCTTGATGCTGGGGGTCTTGCCGGCAACCACCAAAGCTGCCCCGGCCGTCATGACAGCTGCATCGCGAAATGCGTTCCTGGCGCCTTTGAGAACTTCACGCAGCGCTTCGGCATTGAACTCGGCATCGCCTCCCTTGAGATCCGCAAGCTTCGAACGCTTGAGGCGCGCCTCCTCAGGCGTAAGTTCGAAGGTCGAAACACGACCTTCATCGAGCTCCGCGACCCAGGTCGTTCCAGTCGGTGTAATCTCGTCCAACCCGCCTTCACCATGCGCGACCCAGACACGTTCCGAGCCGAGGTTCTTCAGCACATGCGCGAGCGGCTCGACCCAGTCCTTGGAAAACACACCGATGACCTGCCGTTTGACGC
>JAEKFU010000034.1 GCA_016522385.1 Pseudomonadota bacterium | reverse complement strand
CATTGACGCAGACGGTCTGCGCAGCATCCGCCCAAAAATGCAGATGATCTTCCAGGATCCCCAGGCCAGCTTGAACCCGCGTATGACGGTCGCCGCGATCATTGGCGAACCGATCGATGAACATCTGTCACTTTCCAAGCAGGACAGGAGCGCACGCATCTATGAACTGATGGATGCGGTCGGGCTCGCCCGTGCGTTTGCCAACCGCTATCCGCACGAGTTTTCCGGCGGCCAGCGCCAGCGAATCGGCATTGCCCGGGCCTTGGCGCTCCATCCCAAATTCATTGTCTGTGACGAACCGATTGCCGCGCTTGATGTGTCGATTCAGGCTCAGGTGGTGAACCTGCTGGAGAGCCTGCAGGAGACGTTCGGTCTGACCTACCTGTTCATCAGTCATGACCTATCGATGGTGCGCCACATCGCCGACCGGGTGGCGGTGATGTATCTGGGCAAAATCGTCGAGCTGGCGAGCCGTGATCAACTCTACTCGGCACCCACCCATCCCTATACGCAGGCCTTGCTGTCGGCGGTGGCCGAACCGGACCCGGAGATCGAAAGCCGACGCCAGCATATCATCCTGACGGGCGATGTGCCTTCGCCGGCCAATCCGCCGCGTGGCTGCAACTTTTGCACCCGATGCCCGATGGTGATGGACATCTGCAGGCAGATCGAACCGGAGTTCACAGAGGTCGCTCCGGGTCAGTTCGCAGCCTGCCATTTGCACCAGGACACGACAACAACGATTGGAGATTCAACGTCCAACGCCTAAGATCAACTCGTTAGTCTTATTGGAGGAAGTCATGAAACTGAGAACTGTATTGCTGAGCGCTGTCGCTGCACTGGCGCTTGCTCCCGTGGCCCAGGCCGAGCGCGGCTCGGACGGTCACGTCAACATCATTTACTGGCAAGCGCCATCGACCATGAACCCCTACCTGTCGGGCGGCACGAAGGAACTGGAAGCCGGATCGCTGGTGCTTGAACCGCTGGCCCGCTATGACCAGGATGGCAACATGGTGCCATGGCTTGCCGAAAGCATTCCGACAACGGAAAACGGCGGTGTCTCGGCGGATCTGACGACCATCACCTGGAAACTGAAACCGGGCCTCAAATGGGCCGACGGCAGTCCGGTCACCTCCAAGGACGTGGTGTTCTCGTGGAAATACTGCACCCATCCCGAAGGTGGTTGTGCCCAAAGCGAGAAATACAATGATGTATCCAGTGTCGAGGCTCTCGATGACCTCACGGTGAAGGTGACGTTCGGCATTTCAAAACCGTTCCCATACGGACCGTTTGTCGGTGCACAGTCGCCGATTATCCAGGCGGCACAGTTTGCGGATTGCCTCGGGGCAAAGGCGCCGGAATGTACCGAAGCCAATTTCAACCCGATCGGCACCGGCCCGTTCGTGGTCAGTGAATTCCGCCCAAATGACGTTATCTCATTGAAAGCCAACGAGAATTATCGCGATCCGGCCAAACCGGCCTTTGCCACTGCAACGCTTAAGGGTGGCGGTGATGCGGCCGCAGCCGGCCGATCTGTGCTGGAAACCGGTGAGTTCGACTATGCCTGGAACCTGCAGCTTGCTCCCGATGTTCTTGCCAACATGCAGGCTGCCGGCAAGGGCAAGGTGATCTCGGCGTTCGGCACATTGGTTGAGCGGATCATGATCAACTTGACCAACCCGGACGCCGCATTGGGCGAGGAGCGTGGCACTAAGAAGCATCCGCACCCGTTCCTGACCGACATGAACGTGCGCAAGGCTCTGTCGCTGGCGATCGACCGCAAGCTGCTGGTCGAAATCGGCTATGGCGATGCCGGCCGGCCCAGCTGCAATGTGCTGCCGGCACCGGAAATCTACAAATCGACGGCCAATGACGGGTGCCTGAAGCAGGACGTCGAGGCTGCCAAGAAGCTGCTGGACGATGCCGGCTGGAAAGCCGGCGCTGACGGTGTGCGAGCAAAGGACGGGGTTCGATTGTCGATCCTTTACCAGACCTCGACCAATGCCGTGCGCCAGGACTTCCAGGCGCTGATCAAGCAATGGTGGGGTGAAATCGGCATCGAGACTGAATTGCGCAACATCGATGCATCGGTGTTCTTTGGAAGTGATCCGGGCAGCGCCGACACGTTCCAGAAATTCTTCGCCGATGTTGAAATGTACGCCAACAATTTCGACGGGACCGATCCTGAATCGTACATGTCGAACTGGTCCTGCAAACAGGCGCCATCGCCGGAGACGCAATGGCAGGGCAACAACATGCCGCGCTACTGCAGTGAAGAATACGACGCTCTTGTTGCAGAGATGGCCAAGACCGGCGATCTCAAGGAGCGCGCCCGCCTGGCCAAGGCAATGAACGACAAGCTGATGCAGGAATACATCATGATCCCGCTTGTCGACCGCGGCCGGGTATCGGCGCATTCCAACACGCTTGGCGGTGTTGTTCTCAACACCTGGGATTCCGAGCTGTGGAACGTGGCCGACTGGCACCGCATGAAATAACCACGATTGCCTCCGCCCCGGCAGCTCGCCGGGGCGGCCCCTTCCCAGTTTAGTGTTGATCAGATAGCGACAGCGTTGATCTTTGCATGATGAACCTTACGGCCAAGCCTTCCGTCCCGATCCTTCTAAAGGAAATTCGACATTCCGGAGAAAGGCGGAATTCAGGAGAATTCTGGCACAGCCCAGCGGACACAGCTCTGGGTGCGGGCTTTTGCCGAGGTGACGATGTACAGGGCCACGACGTTTTGCCGCAATACCGGCAGCGCCGGCAAAAGGCGTTCATGCGATGCTGAATTTCACGATCCGCCGATCGGTGCTGGCGATCCCGACGCTCCTGTTCATCAGCCTCATCATCTTCCTGCTGCTCGATTTGGCGCCGAGTGATCCGACTGCCAACCTGCCGTTGACGATCCCCCCGGACGTCCGCGAAAAGATCCGGGAATCGCTCGGGCTCGGTCAGCCGATCCACATTCGCTATCTGTTGTGGTGCAACCAGTTCTTCATCAATGAACCGCTCAACGTCCTCGAACACTGGTTGGGATGGAATAGCGATGGCGACCGGATAAGGGTACTGAGCTGGCAGACCCGGTCGCCGGTTGTCGACCTGATCGTTGAACGGCTGCCGCAGACCCTGTGGGTGGTCGGTCTGTCCTACATTGTCGGCACGCTGCTGGCGCTGCCGATCGGGATCATCTCGGCTTACCGGCAATATAGCTGGTTCGACCAGATCGGCACTTTCATCTCAATGGTCGGATTCTCGGTTCCGACATTTTTCACCGGCGTGTTGATGATCGTGATCTTTTCGGTGTGGCTTGGCTGGTTCCCGTCGATCTACGACACGACCCATCAGGTGACCGACATGGCAAGCTTCATGCATCAGGTCAAGCAGATGGTCATGCCGGTGACCGTGTTGGCGCTTTTCAATGCGGCGCAGATCAGCCGGTTCATGCGCGCGTCCATGCTGGATAATCTCAATCAGGATTACGTGCGCACGGCGCGGGCCAAGGGCTTGCGCGAGCAAACGGTTGTGCTCGTTCACGTGCTTCGCAATTCGCTCATTCCAGTTGTCACCGTGGTCGCGCTCGGTGTGCCGCAAGTGTTCGGCGGCGCCATCATCACAGAGCAGGTGTTCAAGGTGAACGGGCTCGGACAGCTGTTGATCGTTTCGATCCAGGGCGGCGACTTGCCGGTCGTGCAGACATTGACCTTCATTTTCGCGCTGTTGATCGTGCTGTTCAACCTGATCGCAGATGTCCTTTACGGCGTTCTCGATCCGAGGATCCGCTATGACTGATCGGGTACAGACCGGATTCGAAGAAACCCGCGCAGCGCGTTCGCAGTGGCACGATGTCTGGGACCAGTTCAAGACACATCGTGGTGCCCTGCTGGGCATGGGCTTCTTCGTCTTCGTGCTGGTGGCGGCATTTCTTGGCCCCTATGTGTGGCTGATCGATGCGCAATATATCGATATCCGTGCGCGCAATCAGGGACCAAGCCTTGCCCATCCGCTGGGCACTGATCAGCTGGGCCGGGATACGCTGGCACGTCTGTTCGCCGGCGGACAGGTCTCTTTGGCGGTGGGAATCACGGCGATGGCCCTGGCACTGTCTCTGGGCACCTTGATCGGCGTTATTGCCGGTTATTTCAAGCGTCTCGACGGGGCGCTGATGCGGTTTACCGATCTGTTTCTGGCTCTCCCCCTATTGCCGCTGCTGCTGGTTATCATCATGCTGTTCCGGGATACGCTGCGCACGGCGTTTGGGCCGGAGACCGGAATCTTCATTCTCATCGTGTTCGTCATCGGCATCACATCGTGGATGCAGACGGCACGGATCGTTCGCGGTGACGTTTTGGCGTTGAAGGAGCGTGATTTCGTTATCGCCTCGCGATCGATCGGAACCCCCCCGCACCGGATGATCAGCCGCCACATCCTGCCCAACGTACTCTCACCGATAATGGTCTCGGCGACATTGGGCATCGCCAACGCGATCATTACTGAATCGGCGCTGTCGTTTCTCGGCCTCGGCTTTCCGTCGGACTTCCCGACATGGGGGCGGCTGCTGTTCGATTCGACCGATCATCTGCAGCAGTATCCCGAGCGTGTCTTGTGGCCCGGTCTTGCCATCTCACTCACGGTGCTAAGCGTCAACTACATTGGAGACGGACTGCGCGATGCGCTCGATCCGCGGATTCGCGGACGATAAAGGACAAGGGCACATCCGAACGGGTGTGCGAGGAGCGGTGAAGTGTTCAGTTGGTGCCGGTCAGTCCGTCTTCAGCGGCAGAACGGACGTGATACGCTTCAATTATTGGCGCCGACTGTTGGGTCACCTTTGGGACACGCGCAAGGGAATTAAACTCGCCTTCTTTGCGTCCGGAATGCGCTGGGCGTTTCACCATAGATGCGCATGAACCAGCGGGAAAAATGGGCCGCATCCGTGAAGCCGCATTCATACGCTATTTGCGTCGCCGACCGGCTTGTGTTGAGTAACAGCCAGTGACCATGTGACAGGCGCAGTTTTCGCCACACGCTTGACGGGCTTTCGCGTGCACTACGGGCAAATGCGCGGTTGAGTTCGCGCAAAGACGAGCCCAAACGTCGGGCGAGTTCTTCAATTGTGAACGGTCGAGAGAAATTGCGTTCCATCAATTCGATGGACTGCTCAACTCGCCAATCGCCGCAGGCGGCCAAATGCTCATAGGGTCTGTGCGGCATGTGATGTGTGGCACGATGCTGATCGACGAGCAGCGATACAAGCCCCTTCACCGCCCGAGCCTTTCCGCAATGCTCCTTGATGAGACTTGCCGCCAGATCAAGCGCTGCAGTGCCACCCGGACAGGTGATTAGACCACGGTCGTTCACGAAAAACTGGTCAGTTATTGGTCGCACCTTGGGAAACAGTCCAGCAAACTGCTGACGGTGCTCAAAATGGACGGCGCAATCGTGGTCGTCCAGCAAACCGGCATTGGCAAGGATAAAACTACCGGTACATAAACCAGCCACTGCAACATTACTGCGACGCGCCGACAGCAAGTAATCATATGTCGTCTGCGGCAGATCGAGACACCAAGGCAAGAGACCACCGACGATCACGACATAGTCAAACGAGGCCGGGTCCGGGAACAATGCCTGCGGATTTACCTTTACCCCGCAACTCGCCTCCACCGGGTCAAGCGTCGGCGCGATGACTTTCCAGTGACAATGGATCTGTCGACTGCGGTCAGCCTCATCGGCTGCATGACGAAGACAGTCGATGAAACTGGCAAAGGCCAAGAGGGTAAACTTCGGCGACAATATGAAACCAACCTTGATGTCCGGCTCGACATCAGGCGCCGGGGATGGCGGTGAAAATGCATCCAAGCAAATGTTCATTGCATGACAGGCAGTTACGATTGTTGCACCTGCTGGCCGGAACGTACTCTTTTTTCTCCGGTTCGTTCAAGACGTGGCCAAAGTATTGTTGCTAGCCTCTGGCGAACTGCCGCGGTTCAACAACGACGGCAAGACAACGTGTGGAGGAAACATCATGTCAAAAATGAGCTTTAGACCTATCGCCCTGGGCGCGGCAATGGCGCTGTTGCTTGCCGCGGGGCCACTGCACCAGGCCAATGCCGATGGACACATGGAACTCATCGAAAAGGGCACACTAAATGTTGCTTTCAATGGTGACATGCCGGGAACCGGTTTTCAGGACGGCAAACTCATCGGGCTGGACGGTGAACTCATGCAAATGGTTGCCGAAAAACTCGGTTTGAAAGTGAAACCCAATCTGATGGAATGGGCCGCCGAGATCCAGTCGGTTAAGACCCGACGGGTGGACATCATGCATGGCATGATGGGATGGAATGATCAACGCATCAAGGTGATCAATATTTCAGATCCGATCTACTATGGTGGTGCGAATATCACACAAAAGAAGTCTACCAACTGGAGCACCGTCAAGGAGCTGGAAGGCAAAACCATTGCAACCATTCAGGGGTTTGGCTGGATCGACCAGCTCAAGGCCATCGAAGGTGCGACGCTGAAGCTCTACGATACCAGCGATGCCGCCATTCGCGACTTGCTGGCTGGCCGGATCGAGGCGCTGTTTGCAGATCCGCCACTCATTCAGTTCGCCATTTCAAAGAACCCCGACTGGGACATTCATGCTGTGCCGATCTCGCAGGATTTCGACAAGAAATACTCGCTGCTTACCGGCAAATACAACGTGGTCTTCGGGCTGAGCCAGGAAGCACCAGAGTTGTTAAAGGCGGTCAACGCCCAGATCGCCGAGATTTGGGCGAACTGCACGAACCGCGATGTGGCAAAGAAGTATGGTCTGGGCGATCCGTCTTGGTTCGATCCGGGTCCGATCAACCAGCGCGCCGGTGTCGATAGGCCAGCAGACTGGAAGCAGCCGACCTTGCCTGAAAAGTGCAAGAGCTAAGCCGTCAACCAGGTTAGACAACTAAGGGGCGCGGTTGGATACGCGTGAGTTGTGTCCAACCGGATCCTGCCGCTGTGCCAGGAGCATGATAGATGATGGAGGTCGGTTTGGCGGGTCCACTTCTCCAAGTTGAGGACATTCACAAGAGCTTCGGCGAGCTTGAGGTTCTCAAGGGCGTTGATATGACGCTGGATCGTGGCCACAAGACCGCAATCGTTGGGCCGAGCGGCTGCGGCAAGTCCACAATGCTGCGCTGTATCAATTATATGGAAAGGCCGACGAGCGGCCACATCCATCTCGATGGCGAGCTGTTTGGCGAGACAAGGTCTGGTGACCGCTACACGCCGATGAACGAGAAGGAACTGGCCCGCCAGCGGGCCCATGTCGGAATGGTATTTCAGGGATTCTATCTCTGGCCACATCTAAACGCCCGTGACAACGTGGCCATCGGCCCGATGAAAGTGCGCGGATTGGGCAAGGCCGAGGCCAACGAGCTGGCCGAAGCCATGCTCGAAAAAGTGCACATGTCCCATAAGATTGATGAGTTTCCGGAGCGCCTGTCGGGCGGTCAACAGCAAAGGGTGGCCATCGCACGCGCGCTGGCGCAGCAACCAAAATTAATGCTGTTTGACGAGCCGACATCGGCGCTCGATCCAGAGCTGATCGGCGAAGTTCTCAATGTCATTCTCGAGCTGGCCGAAGAAGGTCGTTCAATGGTTCTGGTAACCCACGAAATCCGTTTCGCACGGGAAGTAGCCGATCACGTAATATTCTTGCACGACGGCGTGATTGTCGAAGAAGGCCCGCCAAAGCAGGTCATAGACAAGCCGCAGCATGAGCGGCTACGTGCGTTCCTCAGGCAGATTGTCGAACACTAGGATCCGTGCGTGGAGGTGTTTTTCACAAAACTGACGGCTCTGGGTGGCCCGCTGCTTCTGGGAGCGGCAACCACCGTGGCAATTACGCTTGCCTCACTGGCGGTAGCTATTGTGATCGGGCTCTCGCTCGCCCTGATTAGATTGCTCGGCTTTCGACCGATCAACTGGCTGATCAGCATCTATGTGGAAATGTTCAGGAACACACCGGTTCTGGCGCAGGTCTTCATAATTTACTTCAGTCTGCCGTATCTGGGGATGAAGATTAACCCATTTCCCGCGGCAGTGATTGGTCTCGGACTGAATGGCGGAGCCATGCTGACCGAAGTATTCCGTGCTGGCCTCAATGCGATCCACTATGGCCAGCGTGAGGCGGCGCTGGCGGTCGGTATGACGCCCTGGATGAGCCTAAGATACATCATTCTTCCACAGACATGGCGCATCACACTGCCACCGCTGGGTAACTATTCGATCGCGTTGTTGAAGGACACCGCGGTTGTATCAGCCATCGCAGCCCCGGAGATCATGTTCTGGGCTCGGAATCTGGTCACATCGACATTTGAGACAACCTTTGTCTACATCCTCGCGGCCCTGCTCTACTTCTGTCTCAGCTTTCCGCTCGCCCGGATGGTGGACGGTTTCGAGCGTCGCCAGAGGGCCTGGCAATGATTGAGGACTTCAAGGGCTTTCTGGCGGTCTACGTCGAGAACTGGTCGGATTGGGGGCCGCAAATCTACGAGGCCGTCTGGGTTACCATCCAGCTGACCATTGCCTCATTTTCACTTGCTTTGGTCCTGGGCCTGTTGTTGGCGCTTGGCAAATTGAGTCGAATTGGGTTTTTGAGAGGCTTCTGCACTGCGTATATCGAGGTCGCCCGCGGCATCCCGGCATTGGCAATCTTATTTCTGCTCTACTTCGGGCTGGTACCGCTTGGCATCGTGTTCGATGCCTTTACCGCAGGTGCTATCGGTCTGGGAATGAGTGCTGCAGGCTATATTGCCGAAGTATTTCGCGCCGGCATCCAGGCAATACACAAAGGTCAGCGGGAAGCAGCACTGGCCGTCGGCATGACCCCGCTCATGACATTTCGCTACATCATCCTGCCTCAAGCCATTCGCATCATCCTGCCGCCAATGTTGAACATGGCCATCATTCTGCTGAAAGACACGTCCATCTGTTCGCTGATCTCGACGGACGAACTCATGCTGCGAGCCAAGGATTTGGCGATGATGTCTTTCCTGCCAATGCATCTGTTCCTGCTGGCCGGTGCAATCTATTTCTGTCTGTCATGGCCACTTTCCTTAATCACCCGCAGGGTCGAAACCATGATGCAGCGGGGCCGGCGCCAGACTTTTGGTGGATAGCGGCGGACGGTCGACCAACAGCGAAACGAGAGGCGAGAAGATGAAAATTTCCAAGATCACAACCACGCCCCTGCTCGTCCCGTACAAGAAACCCTATCACTGGGCGCAAGGCACAGTGGATGCGGCCTGTGTCGTACTTTTGGAAGTGTCAACGGACGACGGCCTAACAGGCTATGGCGAGTGCATTGGAACGCCATCCGCTGCCGGCATCCAAGCCTATCTGGCCAAGGCAGCTGAAATCTGTGTTGGCCGCTCGCCATTTGAGAACGTGCGGTTAATTGGTGAGATCTATCACGCACTGTTTCAGGCATTCGGGACCTGCAGTGCGCCGCGTTTCGCCGGTCAGGTGCTGGCAGGACTTGAGATGGCGCTATGGGATGTGATGGGCAAAGCAACAGGCCATGCGGTCCATGAACTGCTGGGCGGAGCGGTACGCGACGACATCCAGTACTTCGGCTTTCCGCAAGGCGACACGGCAGAAGAGCTTGCCGCTGAAGCAGAGCAACTGGCCAAGTCCGGATGTGATGTCATCTACGTCAAGGTTGGACGTGGCGATGAGCTTGACATTGCCATCGTTAAGCAGATACGCGAAGTCATCGGCCCAAAAAGACGTCTTCGGCTCGATCCAAACGAGCATTGGAGCGCGCTGGTTGCCGCAAGAATGATCCCGAAAGTTGCAAAGTACGACGTGGAGTTTATCGAACAGCCGACCAACTGTGAAAGCATAAGCGCATTGGCCCAGGTACGGCAGGCGAGTCCGGTGGCGATCGCTGCGGATCAGCTGGTGTTTACACCCCACGATACTTATGACGTCTGTCGCGAAAAGGCCGCAGACCTGATTGTCCTCGGCCTGCACGAGACCGGTGGGTTAGCGCGGTTTCTAAAGGCCGCGCATATTGCCGAAGCGGCCGGAATCAACATTTGCATCCATGGCCTGTACGAAACCGGCATTACAACGGCTGCCGCGAACCAAGTGGCATCTACTGTTGTCAATCTCGATGACGGAAACCAGTACATGAACCACTTCCTGGAATGGGACATCGTTAAGTCTCCCGATTTGACATTGCGTGACGGTAGACTCCCTGTTCTCCACGGCCCCGGACTGGGTTTTGATCTTGACCGGGATGCGGTTGGCCGTGCAGCGGAAGCGCATGAGGGGCGAGCGAATGAATTCGATCAAGCCGTTTGATCCGCAACTGAAGTTCGAAGGTCGAGTTGCTCTGATTACAGGCGGCGCCAGCGGGATCGGATTTGCAGTTGCCCGACAACTCTCGGAATTGGGCGCCTCAATTGCTATCGCCGACAGAAACGCCGATGGCATGGAGCATGCGGCTGCTCAACTTGAAGGGACCGACCCGCTGACAATTGATGTCGACGTGGCAAACCCTCATGACGCCGCAGAAATGGTGAGCAAAGTCGTCGTGCACTTCGGCAAGTTGGATGTCCTTATACATAGTGCAGGCGTAGGCATCGAGCGGGGTTTCCTGGAGACGACGCCTGAAGAATGGCAACGTCTCATCGATATCGATCTTTCGGGCACATTTTATTGTGCCCAGGCCGCCGCACGGCACATGGTCGAAAACAGTTATGGTCGCATTGTCAATCTTTCATCGACCGCGGGCCTCCGCGGTGGAACCGGGAGAGCTGCCTATGGCGCAGCGAAGGGCGGGGTGATCGCGTTGACAAGGGTTATGGCCGTAGAGCTGGCACCGTTTGGCATTACGGCAAATGCCCTCGCTCCCGGTGCGATTGAAACCGAATTGGTGGCGCGAATGCATTCGGAGGAGACACGGCGCGTCTATCGGGCAGGCATTCCTCTAGATCGCTATGGAACGCCGGATGAAACCGCGTTTACAGCAGTGTTCCTGGCCAGCGAACAAGCCGGTTATGTAACGGGACATGTGTTGGGCGTCGACGGCGGTTTCCTTGCAGCCGGTGTCATGCATCGTCAAGGTCGCTCGTAACAGCGTGAATTTTGGGACCCTTTCGGAGTGCAAGTGACCATTTTGTCGGCCGAACGACGCGCAAGCACCATTCAGGCAAAGACAAGATCCACATCGTCCGGGACGGTCTGGGTGGTAAAGAGCCCATTGCCGGAGCTATGCCGGCACGTGCGCATCTTCGCAATCTGGCACAAGACTCTGCCGTATGGTTATCCCAAAGTAAATACAAGATTCATGATATGTTCATACTGCAAATATGAATAAGAGGTTCGGCAATTGTTAAGGTTAAATAATTTATCTAAAAACACATCTATTCTATAAAGATCCATTTCAGAAATTTTCGGCAGACTAGACTCGTTTCTCTCAGATAGGGAGCGGGCAAATGTTCAATTCTGATGCCGGATTCAAATTCTTACTTTGCGCAGTACTTGCATTGGCCTTAATCGGCATAAAGTCAGCCGAAGCAGCGATTGTGGTCGAGCCCAGGGCCGTCGCCATCAAGAAAGTGCCCGAAATTCAGCACCACCACGCTAACGATGGCAAAAAGCGCTCACGGCCGGAAGTGAAGTCGGGCCTGTTTCGCGTCAACCAGCTTGACCTGCAAACCGGTTGCCTGGCGCTTGCAATCTACTATGAAGCACGAGGCGAGACCGAAATGGGCCAGATTGCCGTCGCCCAAGTCATCTTGAACCGGGTGAAAAGCCGCAAATATCCGGGATCGATCTGCAATGTGGTCTATCAAAACGCCCATTTGCGGAACCGCTGCCAGTTTTCCTTTGCCTGCGACGGCCGCAAGGAAGACCCCCGTCATCTCGCGACCTGGACCAAGGCAAAGTCGTTGGCGCGGATCATCAACTGCCAGAATAGCTGCAGCCACAATCCGCACCAGGACCCTCCCTTGCTGCGGCTGGAAGAGCCCATGCAGCGTTCGAGCCACTATCATGCGACCTATGTAGCACCGCGCTGGAGCCGCCGTCTGAAGCGCTCCGGTCGGATCGGTCAGCACATCTTCTATATCAGCGCCCGGGTCTGGTCTTAGAGCGTTTCATGTTGATTTGGGTTGTTTTTGACTGAAACCGCAACAACAATCTTGATATCTTTCAATAAGTTAGCGGACGAATCACGTTTCAGATCGGCTCATTCTGAAACGATCGTTCGCTGGTAATCCCCATAACGGTCGCTGCGGTCACCATACCTCCTGGAAAGAACACCACATCTCGTCAACGCGGCTTGAAAGTCCACTTTGCTGCGGATTTGGCCCCAGAGTTGCCTTTGAATCGTCACTGCTTTTGCAGATGGTTCACTTTGGAACAGGCCAGTCAGTTATGCATAGTCTTTTGATCGTTGCTGCCCTCTCGACGACTTTCACGGTCTATCCGGGATTTACCAATCCGCAACAGCCGGTTGAAGCGAAGCGTGATCTGGGGCCAGTTTATGAATTCACCATAAAATGCCCGCTCAGCACCGGCATCATGGCCTATTCGAAGGTCGAAAAACTGTTCTGCACCTCAGACTGGACTTGCTACCGCGAGCTGCAGGCGGCGATCGATCACTTGTGCAAGCAAGACCGCGCTGAGTGAACGTTTGTTGCCTTACACACCGCTTTCGCGGACCAGAACCTTGAGCGTCTGACGCCACAGGCTTGACAGCATGCTCTCTGGTTTTCCCGAAACCCTGACCACACCGCGCTGCACCGGACCGACGCTGGCCGATGTTTCAGCCAGCTGCATGGTAACGAGATACTGTGCTTCGATGGGAATCAGTTCATGCTGGGTGTTTTCGGTTACGGTGATCGGTCCGTCAAATGTCGATACCAGGTAGGGCAGCTCAAGGTGGGCCGAATTTGAATAGGCGATGTCGCGCACGTCGACCTTGACGGATTCTTGTGTGACATCGTCGGGGATGAATCGACCCGTGTCGCCGGCGGATATGCGCCACAAGTCGCGTTCCGAAACGTACCCGCGGGCGACCCGTACGTGGCCAGCAGCAATCGACAACAACGGTGCATCGCGGCCGACCCATCGGCCCTTATGTAGGTGCGGGCGAATGTCGACGATGCGGCCATCGAACGGTGCGGTCACGCTGAGCTGCCCTAGCTGACGGCGCAGCCCGGTCTGTTGCTCAAGCAAAACCGACAATTCGCGCTGCAGGACAAGTATCTGTTCCTTGTCCAGCTTATTGCCGCCGGCCCGCGCAAGGCGCGCGCGGACCGATTTTTGTTTGATGGCCGTGAGGCGTAACTGGTTGTCAACATCCGGTGCGGTGAGCTCAACCAGGACATCACCCCTGGCGACGCGCTGATTGTGATGGACGTTCAAGGCCTTTACACGGGCCGGCACGACCGGATAAATTCGCTCGAATTGCGCAGTTTCGGCGACTGCCGGTACCTCGATGCTGGAGGACAACGGCAGCGCGGCGAGCGCTATGAGGCCGGCCAGAACCCCGGCAGACATGTAGGTTCGCCGTCTGGCAAATATGGCTTCTTTCATTTTGTACCACTCCGTAAGTTCGGCCCATACCGGACGGCCGATGAACCAGATCACTTCCACGGCGAACAACAGGATGCCGAGCGCCTTGAAGAACAAGAAGTAGACGAGCAAGGCAATACCGATGAACAGAAACAGCCGGTAGACCCAGGTCGCCCAAGCATAGATGACCAGCAATCGGTTAGTTTTGTGTGGCAGGGTTTCAGGACACGGTGCGCCTAGATCGAAGAGCCATTCACGCAGCTTCCAGCGGCCCAGCGCAAAGGCGCGCGGCTGCAGGTTTTCAATACCGGTGGCATCTGCTGCCAGATAGTAGCCGTCGAACCGCATGAAAGGATTGAGGTTGACGGCAAGGCTGAGCGCCCAGCTGGTGGTAGCGACAACGAAACAAATGCTCTTGACGTTTCCCTCGGGCAGAAAGGCCCACAGAAATGTCGCGAAGGCTGCCAAAACGAGTTCTGCACCCATCCCTGCAGCGGCGATCAATAATCTTTCGCGACGCGATGTCAGCTTCCAGGCATCGGTCACATCGGTATAGAGCACAGGCACCATGACAAGAAAGGCAACGCCCATGGACGGTACGCGGCAGCCGAAGCGAGTCGCGGTGAAGGCATGGGCCAACTCGTGAACGATCTTGATGGCGGCCAGTGCCAGCAGATAGGCGCACATACCGTTTAGGGAGTAAAAGTCTGCAAAGGTCGCTAGGAATGCGTCCCATTGGCGCGACGTCAGATAGACTCCGAACAGCCCAAACAGCAGGGCCGTCAGCAAAAAACCGCGTGACATGAAAGGTTCAGCAAGCGGCAAGGCCCTGTTGAGCGCACGGTGCGGCCGGAACAGCGGCACTCGAAAAAACAGATAGCTGTGTGCCGCCGATTTCCACCAGGCCGCATCGCGCATCTTGCTCATGGCATGATACTGACGCCAGCCGCCTGCTCTCGGCTCTTGCACCAGGTTGTTGCGCTCGATAAACGCACTGACCTCTAACAGGCGTTCCTCATCGATCGTGGCACCGAAGTCATCTTGAACAACCGGCAGCAAATCGTCGACCGAGGGATAATAGTTCCACACCGACAACAGCCTGAAGACGTCCTGATCGATCTGAAAGTAGCGGTGTGCAACAGGGTCGAAAATCAGCCAGGTGGGTCGGCCGGTGACTGTCGGTGCTCCTTTGAGCAGCCGAAGGTCTTCACGCAACAGAGGAAGCTGTTTACCGTCACCTGATACCATCAAAGGCCCGTATGCTGGCGTAATGCGGTGATGGGCCGGCGGAAAAGATAGTAAAACAGCGCAACCTTTTTGCCGAACAGCTGGGCTGTACCGTGCTCGCCGATCCGCGGGATCGGGGCGTCGGCATCGCTCAGGCGGGCGAGCACACGGTATGACAGGACCTTGGAGGTGTCTGGTGTTGCCTCGTGGCTAATGTGGG
>JAEKFU010000021.1 GCA_016522385.1 Pseudomonadota bacterium | reverse complement strand
GCCCTGAGGGCCGGGTCGATAACACGCAGTCCTACCTGTTCGCAATGGCAGACTTAGTGCCCTTTGCCGTCCGCTATTTCGAGTACCGATACGGCTGATGTCGGCTCGCCGCGACCTGTTTGGACGTGAACCCAATTGATATGGCCTCGCATGCGAGAACAGGTTTGTCGGAAGCATTGCAACTGCGCGAAATTCGGCCATCCGGCCAAGATGCGTTGAAACGGTCCGCAACGCTTGATCACTGCACGGCTGATACTCAACAGACCTTAGAGCGTGCCTTTCTCATATGGAACCATTTGACGGTCCAAATCCGGTCACTCGGCTAGCGCACGATCGTTTCAGATTGGATCAATCTGAAACGTTAATCGTCCGCTAACCCATTGAATTTGAGCATGTTCTTATCAGAAAAGGGTTTCAACTTTTCTGGAACGTGCTCTCGCCAGCAGACGCAGGAACTCGGTCAAATGATTCCATATGACAAAGACACGCTCTATCGCGAGAAAGAAAACTTTGTCGGACGGCCATTGCGAATGCCGTCATAGAAAATCAGCACGCGGTAGGAAGCTTTGGTGCCCGCGTTCTTTTCTTCCAGCAGGAGGATTGTTTCAGCCTTTGCGTCCGCGACAATGGGCAACTTTGCCAAGGTTTCAAGTTTGCCTGTCGCTAGGTCCCAGAAGTGAATGCCCGGTGCAACTGCACGCTCATTTACATGACCTGAAAGGATCAACAGGCCGCCGCCAACGCTGGCCATGTCGCGAATGCCCAAGCCTTTGCCAAGCCGCAATCTGTGGACGGTCGGATTAGCGCCCGCCTTTGCAAACAGGCTCCGTACCGGCAACTGCAACACAAATGCGTGCCGATCTATCGATGGTCCACGAAATCCAAAATACATACGACCGTCAACAACCGCCATGCCCTCGATATTGGCTCCATTTTCACTCAAGGGCTGTTCAGCGAACGGGCCTATCCATTTGGAACCCTTTATAATTTCGCGCAACGCTGCCGAGCGTTCGATCTCACTCGCTACCGCCTTGTCGGAAATCTTGAATGCTGGTCTGCCGGTCTTTGGATTGACGGGAAACCTGAAAACCAGGAACTGGGACTTGCGGAACTTATTGGTGTCACGCGACAAGCCATGCGAGCCGGCGACGTACACAAAGCCGTCTTCATAGGCGACGCCTTCGGCATCGATTTCAGCGGTTTTTTCGTCACCCTTGGAACTTGGAAGAAGCCTGATCCGCTTGGTCGGCACGACCTTTCGACCCTTCAGGGAGAAGAACTGGGCATATTTTTTTTCATCATTTACAGCAAGACACCATCTGTTTCTGCCGCTGCTGCCGGCGCAAACGGCCCCGCTCAGGTTCTCAGCAGCCCGCTTTTTTCTGAAATCCGGATCGACCGACAATTCTCGGCCCTGCAACGTCCCGGCAAGCAGTGCGGGACCATTGAAGGCAAAGACTGTGAACAGCATGACTGCAGCTATTCCGCGCAAAGATTGTTTACCCTTCAGTCCGTATCAGACAGTGCCGCGACAGCCGGCGCACCATGTGCAACACTGCACGAGAAAAGGTGTTGGGTAAACGCTTCCAGCATCACAAGCCAATGTCTTCACGCCCCATGACCCTGCGAACACTCTGAATGGCTTCGAACTGGCTTCCCGCAACATCAAACGGGAGTACGGTGCTGAAATCCAGCCCGGACAACTCGGCCAGGATGTGAATGGGAACGCGGTGGGTCTTGAAGTCGCCAAATGCCTCTTCGACCGTCGGAATCAGATTCTTCTGGGTGTGAAGATAGCCGACCGCACGAAATCCTGATCCGCTTTCAGTAATGGCAACCTTCCAATAGTCCGCAGGCACACGTACCAGGTTGCGGTAGAGCGGATCATCCGGGCGGAACAGCGGGCCGGTGAATATCGACAGCCTAGCCCCGTTGTCTTCGGCCCAGTCGAGAAGGTAGTCCTCCAGTTCCAGCCAGACCTTCTGGTTCAGGCGTGCATGTTGCGGTGCCGCCACCGTATAGTGAAACGTGTCGGCTTCAGCGAAACGTGCTTCATCGCGCGTTCCCCACATCGGGGCGACCCGGCGCACCAGATGACCGCGGTCATACTCATTGTGCCGATATGCGTCATTGCCGACCTGCTGTGAGCGGGGCAGTCGCGGATCAAACCGCCAGTCGCCTCTACGGTTGAGCCTGTGCAGGCGTGAACCGTCGACATTGCACGCCGTCACCATCGGCAGGTTGCGGTCGGCGTGCATGACAACGGAGAAATGCATGTAGGGCAGATCAGGCCTGCCATTGACGTCGCGGACGTTGCCACCGCAATCGGGAAGTGGAAGTGGCATTTGAACGCCAAGGAAGTCGGCATCGTAACCATCGATGCCGTTCCAGCGGTCAGGGCGAAAGTCAGCCTCTTCGGTTGTCGGCAGTCCGCGGGCATCGACGGCCGGCTTGGCGCCTGGAATGAAGTCAATCTCGCCCGGCCGCAGCGGACGGCGATCGAGCAGCGGGTTGACACCCGTCTCGGGAGGATCGGCATCCAGCAGGCGCAGAACATTCAGCGCATCGGCATCGCCTTGCTTGGCGGCTTCGCGCAGCCGAACGAAGATGCGGCTGATCCGGATGCCGCGGTTGGCGATCCATTTGCCTGGCCGTTGCGGGTCGGGAACAGAGCGGTGATGCAACGCCACCGGCAACCACTGGTCGTTGGTGACCGGTGCACCTGACGAGCCGGGCTGGGTGTCCGTCGTATAGTGGATAAAGTCGCCTTTGGTGCCCAGAATCCTGCTGTCACGCAGTGCGATCGACTTCATTCTCCCACCGGGATGCTGAATGATGGAAACCGCTTCGCCCTTCAGGGCTTTGCCCGACTCTTCAATCAGCGTGAACTGTCCGTACTCCGACACATCATCTCCGTCATCGTTCACCGGCTTGACAGAGACAAAGGTAAAATCAAGAGCATTGCGGGGGGAGGAGAAAAAGACGTCACCGGTGATGTCGAATACTTTCTGCGGCAAGCTTTGAAAGCGGTCGTCCACTTGAAAATCGAACACGGCCTTTGCGCGACGGGCGGTTTGACGGTCGGGCAGAACATGATTGTTGGTCAGCAGCAGTCCCGGTCCGACAAGAAACCCTGAACCCGAACCGGCTGGAATTTCTCCGCGGAAGAACAACTGAACCTTGGCGACGGCACGCGCCTTGTTGTGGCCACGGCTGAGGTAGTTGACAGGAAACAGGTTGGACTTGCCGATGATCCGTTCGAAACCAAGGTCATCGTCTTGCGGCAGCATTTGCCAGCGGGCGCGGACGCGCTTGTCCTGTTCCGGTAAGTCCTGCTGACGCTCAAGCTCCTTTTGGTCCTCGACGATCTCCGCATCCAGCGCCGGGTCAGCGCCACCGTCGAGATAGCCGTGCTCCAAATCAGCCGTGCTCATGGCACGGATGATGGCTTCACTGGAACGATCGTACTGCTCCAGTGCCTCGTCCACAGGTGTCCAGACCTCTTCGGCGGGAGAAGGCACCCCAGTTACACTTGCGGTCGCGCGCGTCCTAGCGCGCATGCGTTCGATCTGCGCTTCAAACACGTTCGCGACCCGCTCGTATCCCGGATTTCGCGGATGTAGTTCATCATACCAGCTTTGTACCGACGGTCCTACGTGCCCTCGGCAATCGACATGTGCGACTGCGTTCGGATGGCGCGCTTCCAGTGCCCGCAGCCTGTCATTCAGCCGGTCGATCATGAAGCCGGTCACGTCGCCTTGCAGATGCGATGGAATGTTGCGGCTGTGCATGGGAATGCCGAGCCACCTGCCGTCCTGGCGCGGGACCGGCTTGTCGTAACCGTGAAAAAGCACACCGATCTCGGGATTGATGTTCAGCGCTTCGCCAATGACTGTTTCAAAACCGCTTTCGACCGTGGCCAATATCTCGTTGAACGCGTCCATCTTGATGATGTCGGTCACTTCCATGCCGGGCTGATATGGATTGAGAAGGCTTGCCAGATTGCCGCCGCCCAGCACGTCGTTTCCCGATGCGCTGAACAGAAAAAGGTCGGCATTCTGATCGGCAATGGCGGTCTTGTACTCGCCTTGCGACAACATGTTGGCCAGGGTGTCGCCGGCCGCACCGACAGAGTAGATCGCATAGGGTTCGGACAGATTGTCGATGATGTCCTTCAGAAAGAC
>JAEKFU010000743.1 GCA_016522385.1 Pseudomonadota bacterium | reverse complement strand
GCTTAACGTTGCCAGTTATCAGGAGATTGCCGAGGCGGGCGGCGGCATCATGGCAACCGTCAAAGCGACGCGGGCGTCTGACCCACGCGAGCTTTGGGTCGACGCAATCCCTCGTCTTGAAACATTGCTCGATGAAGGCGTTACAACGGTTGAGATCAAGTCAGGATACGGGCTCGACGTGGAAACCGAGCTGAAAATGCTACGTGTTGCTCGCAAGCTGGGCGAATTTGGCCGTTTTGACGTCGTCACGAGTTATCTCGGCGCCCATGCCATTCCGCCTGAGTTCGAGAACGACCGTCAAGGTTATATCAATCTGATTGTCGAACAGGTCCTGCCGGCGGTTGTCGCCGAAGGGCTGGCCGATGCCGTCGACGGGTTCTGTGAAGGCATCGCGCTAACAGTAGATGAGACCGAACGTGTGTTTAGGGCTGCGAAATTGCTTGATCTGCCGGTCAAACTGCACGCCGAGCAGTTGTCCAATCTTGGCGGCGCCAAGATGGCTGCCCGTTTCAACGCCTTGTCGGTGGACCACATCGAATATCTCGATGAGGAAGGTGTCGACGCCATTGCCGAGGCCGGGACCGCCGCCGTGCTACTGCCGGGTGCGTTCTACTATTTGCGTGAGACACAAAAACCACCGGTCGAGCTCTTGCGAGCCAGGGGCGTTCCGATTGCCGTCGCCACTGACCTCAATCCGGGGTCTTCACCAGTCAACTCGCTATTGACGGCCATGAACATGGCCTGTGTGCTTTTTGAGATGACCCCTGAAGAAGTGTTGCGTGGAGTGACATCGCATGCCGCCCGTGCGCTGGGTTTGAAAGACCGCGGGACAATCGAGGTGGGCAAAAAGGCGGATTTGGTACTTTGGGACGTCAAGCGACCCGGCGAATTGACCTATCAACTCGGATTCAATCCTACTGCGGCAATCTGCTGGAACGGTGAGTGGGTGGAAGAACTCGCATGAAGCCGCTGGTCCTGAAAGATGCCCAACCGCTCTATGTTCAGCTGAAGGACCACATACTTGAGCGCATCCGGTCGCAGGAATGGGCGCCGGGCAGCCGAGTTCTGTCGGAGAACGAGATTGTCGAGCAGTTCTCGGTGAGCCGGATGACGGCCAACCGGGCGCTGAGAGAGCTGACCCATGAAGGATTTCTCGCCCGCGTGCCCGGTGTTGGCACGTTTGTAAAGGAGCCGCCACAACGGGCCAGCTTGCTCGAAATCCGCAACATTGCCGATGAGATTCATGCCCGTGGCCATGTTCACACGAGCCGGGTCGAAAGTAAGGCGATGGTTGTTGCACCGCCGGGTATCGCTGAGGAATTCGAAGTGAAGGCGGGCACGAACCTGTATCACATCACGTTGGTTCATGCTGAGAACAGCGTGCCGGTGCAACTGGAGGACCGCTTTGTGAATCCTTTGGCGGCGCCGCATTTCATGACACAGGATTTCACTAAGATTACTCCGACAGCCTATCTGGTGGCACACGTGCCGGTCGATGAATTGGAGCACACGGTCGAAGCCATCCTGCCTGCGCCTGATGACCAGGTGCTGCTGGATATCTCTGCCCACGAACCCTGCTTGACGTTACACCGGCGCAGCTGGTCGCAAGAGCGCGTCGTTACGGTGGTGCGGTTTACCTATCCGGCGAGCCGCCATGCGCTTTACAGCCGCTACCGGCCGGCGAGCGGAAATTAATAGTACGGAGCCTAACCCGATATGACAGACCGTATCGACAACACAAGACGCATCAAGGCACCGACCGGCACGGAATTGGCCGCCAAGAGCTGGCTCAGCGAAGCGCCATTGCGGATGTTGATGAACAATCTCGATGCCGAGGTGGCCGAACGGCCTGAGGAGCTTGTTGTCTATGGCGGCATCGGCCGTGCGGCGCGGGACTGGCAGTCGTTCGACCGGATTGTTGCCAGTCTCAAAACGCTTGAGGACGATGAGACCCTCCTGGTCCAGTCCGGCAAACCGGTCGGAGTGTTCCCCACCCATGCCGATGCACCGCGGGTGCTGATTGCCAATTCCAACCTGGTGCCGCATTGGGGAAATTGGGATCATTTCCACGAGCTCGACCGCAAAGGCCTGATGATGTACGGGCAGATGACGGCGGGCTCCTGGATCTATATCGGCTCTCAAGGCATCGTGCAGGGCACCTACGAGACATTTGCCGAAGTTGGCCGACAGCATTTCGACGGTGATATGAAGGGCAAATGGATCTTGACGGCGGGACTCGGCGGCATGGGTGGAGCCCAACCTTTGGCAGCGACCATGGCCGGCGCTTCGATGATCGCCATCGAGTGTCAGCCTTCACGGATCGAGATGCGGCTCAAGACACGTTATCTGGACAGCCAGGCATCGAACATTGATGAGGCTTTGGAAATGGTCGCACGGGCACATGCGGACGGCAAGGCGATTTCCGTCGGCGTTCTCGGCAATGCAGCAGAGATCCTTCCTGAACTGGTGGAGCGCGGCATCCGGCCGGACATGCTCACCGATCAGACTTCAGCGCATGATCCAGTGAACGGCTATCTGCCAACCGGCTGGACGCTGAGCGAGTGGGAAGACAAGCGTGTGAGCGATCCCAAAGCGGTCGAGGCGGCGGCGCGCGCCTCCATGCGCGTGCATGTTGAGGCGATGGTGACGATGCACAAGGATGGTGTGGCGACCTTCGATTACGGCAATAATATCCGTCAGATGGCGCTCGAAGAAGGCTTCACCGATGCATTTGAATTTCCAGGGTTCGTACCTGCCTATATCCGCCCACTATTTTGCCGCGGCGTCGGCCCGTTCCGTTGGGTAGCGCTGTCGGGTAATCCGGACGACATCTACAAGACTGACGAAAGGGTCAAGCAACTGATTCAGGATGATCCCCATCTACACAATTGGCTCGACATGGCGCGCGAGCGGATCTCATTCCAGGGCCTGCCGGCGCGCATCTGCTGGGTGGGGCTTGGCCAACGCGACCGCCTCGGACTGGCCTTCAATGAAATGGTGGCCAGGGGTGAGGTCGAGGCGCCAATCGTCATCGGGCGGGATCATCTTGATTCGGGTTCAGTCGCCTCGCCGAACCGCGAAACCGAAGCCATGCTTGACGGTTCCGATGCAGTGTCCGATTGGCCGCTTCTCAATGCTCTGCTCAACACGGCGTCGGGGGCGACGTGGGTGTCGCTGCACCATGGCGGGGGTGTCGGCATCGGCTATTCACAACATGCCGGGATGGTGATTGTCTGCGATGGCAGCGAGGCTGCAGCGCGCCGGCTGGAGCGAGTGTTGTGGAACGACCCGGCTTCTGGTGTCATGCGGCATGCAGATGCCGGTTATGATGTCGCTATCGAATGCGCCAAGAAATACGGTCTGAATCTACCGAGCATGACATAGCAGGACTTGCAAGACCGCGGCATATCTGCATTTTCGCCGCATGAGTTGAAAATTGGCGTGGAGACATTTTCATGACCGGAAGAACCACAGGGAAAACGGCGATTGTGACGGCCGCGGCGGCGGGCATCGGTCGGGCATCGGCGATGGCGCTGGCGCAGGAGGGCGCCAACGTATTTGCCACCGATGTCGACGAAGTGGGTCTTGCCTCGTTGGCCAAGCAGCATACGGGCATCGAGACGTTCACACTTGATGTCTTGCAGCCGGCTCAGGTGGACGCCGCGGTGGAGCGGGTCGGAGCGCCTGATATCCTGTTCAACTGCTCGGGTTTCGTTCATCACGGCACGGTCATGGATTGCGACGAGAAGAGTTGGGACTTTTCGTTCGACCTCAACGTTAAGGCACACTACCGGATGATCAAGGCGTTCCTGCCCGGCATGATTAAGAAGGGTGGCGGCTCGATCATCAATATGTCATCGGTGGTCTCGTGCATCAAAGGAACACCGAACCGATTTGCATATGGCGCCACCAAGGCGGCGGTCATCGGGCTCACCAAGGCGATCGCCATCGATCACATCAATGATGGGATCCGTTGTAATGCGGTGTGCCCTGGCACGATTGATACTCCGTCATTGCGTGAACGCATTACTGAACTTGGCAAGACTATGGGCGGATATGACGAGGCGCGGGCGGTGTTCATCGCTCGCCAGCCGACCGGCAAGCTGGCCGGGCCTGAAGAAGTGGCGGCGCTGGTGGTTTTTCTGGCCAGCGACGAATCCTCATTCGTCACCGGCAGCACACATATTGTGGATGGCGGCTGGGCCATCTGAAGGGATTGTTATGTGAAGCGGCGCGGGCCACTGTGGGTTCAAAGCAAAGCGTCACAACAAATCAGCTGCGGTCGGGAATTCGGATCACGTCGCCGGGATTGATTACCGGACGGTCGCCAATACCGAAACGCTTTTCGATCGTAGCACCGGCACGGGTTATGAAGAGCACTCCCGTATCGGCACGATTGTGATAGCCGCCGGCAAGCGCAACCGCAGCACTTGCATCGAGACCGGGCCGGAACGGTACTTCGCCCGGCGTCCGAACCGCTCCGGTCACAAAGACCGGCTGATCTGCGTCCAGGAGCACACTAATCTGCGGATTTTCGACGATACCGTCACGCAGTTTTTCGGCGAGTTGTTGCTGGAGTTGGCTGACCGTCAATCCGGCGGCCTGAACCTTGCCGATCTGGGAGACGTCAATGAAGCCGTCCTTGGTGACCTTGTAGTCGCCCGAGATAGATTCCTGACCGAACACCAGCAGTTTGAGTTTGTCGCCGGTACGCAGCTGATAAGCCTCTGATGCGTCAGACGCAAATGACGACGTGTGTGGGACGTCTGCGCCTGGCTCGGGCAAGCCTGCGCAGGCGGCCAGCGCTATGGCAAAGCACAGCGCGACCAGCCGCCTGCACAGCTGTAGAAAAAAAACGCGATTACACACCTTGTCCCAATTATCCCTTCTCTCAAGATGCCAACAGGCACCTGCCCCTGATGACGCGCTCCGCATCTGGCGCCGTTGATACGCAACAGCGCAATACTCTTTCACTCACTCACGGACGGGTCCCCTCACCACCTCGAATCAAATTAGTAGAGTGGCACTTCGGCAAGAATGTGTCCAAGTTTTCCTAGGGTTAACAAGTAATTAACATGCCCGCAAGGTCAATTTCCGGCGGTTTTCCTGCCACAAGATCGGCGGTAATGCGCGCGGTGGCATGGCTCATCGTCCAGCCCATATGGCCGAGACCGGTATTGTACCACAGGTTGTCGTGCCGGGCCCGGCCAAGGATTGGTGTGCCCTGTGGTGTCATCGGGCGAAGGCCCGACCAATACTCCGGTTGCTCATAATCAGCCGCATCGGGGAACAGGTTGCGGGCCATCTTCATCATATGACGGAAATCCGCTGGAGAATAATCGCGGCTATAGCCGGAAAACTCTGCCGTGGCCGTGATGCGCAGACGGTCACCCATCGGGCAATAGGCGACGAGGTTTTCCTCGTCGACGCCACCGCGCGCCGGCACGTTGTTCCGCCCCGCGGTCGGCAAGGTCACTGAATAGCCTTTGACTGGATAGATTGGCAGTTTGGTGCCGAGCTGCCGGGCCAGATGCGGACTGTAAACTCCTAGACAAAGTACATAGATATCGGCTGTTTCGCGGCCCTTGTCGGTTATCACCGCATCGATCTCGTTACCGGTCAGATCGAAACGAACAATCGATGTGCCGAATTTGAATGAAACGCCTTTCTTTTCCAGCCACGAACGCATCCGGCAGGCGAACATGCGGCAATCACCGCTCTCGTCGTTCCTGGCAAACAGCGCGCCAGCCAGCTGGTCGGTGACCGGCTCGAGCGCCGGGTCTGCTTTGGCGATTGCCTTGCTGTCGAGCGTGTCGATGTCGATACCGGCCTCGGACAGGATATGCGACTTGCTGATCGCCGATTGAAAGGCCGACGGGGTGCGGTAGAGATAAAGTAGGCCACCGTCCTTGCCATCGTATTTCATTTTGGTGCGGTTGACGGTGTCGTGGAATACACCGAGCGAATAGTTGCACAGTTTCGCCTTGCGAGTGGTGTTCACGGCGGCGCGTTTATCGGTGCACTGACGCCAGAACTGCCACATCCAGCTCCAGAAGGCCGGATCAAGCGTTGGTCTAAAGCGTAGCGCCTGGTCGTTTCGCCACAATGAGCGTAGCAGAATGCCAGGTGCGGCCGGTGACGACCAGGCATAGGAATGGCCTGGCGCGAACAGGCCGGCATTGCCGTAACTGGTGAACGAGGCCGGCTGGTCTTCACGATCGATGACAGTGACCTCAATTCCGTTCCGGTTGAGCTCATAGGCCGTGGTTATGCCGGCAATGCCGGCACCCAACACCAGTGCTTTCATGATTCCACCCTAGACGGCCGCTTCGACCATGATCTCGACGTCAAACTGCGGGAAGGCCAGCTTGGCCTCGACACAGGCCCGCGCCGGGGCGTTTCCGTCCGGAACCCAGGCGTCCCAGACGGCATTCATTTCATCGAACTTGGCCATGTCGGTGATCCAGATCGTGGCGCGCAGGATATTTGTCTTGTCGGTGCCCGCCTTGGCTAACAGGCCATCGATCTGGTCGAGAATTTCCTGGGTCTGTTCGCCGTAGGACAAGCCACCCTTAGTCATGGCGACTTGGCCGGCCAAATAGACGATGCCGTTGTGGATGACGGCCTGGCTCATGCGGGTGGCCGTGTCGATCCGTTCGATGGTCATAATCTTCTCCCTCATTATCCGGATAGTACAGTCTGGATCATCTTACGCTGATCAACCGGCATCCGTCACC
>JAEKFU010000741.1 GCA_016522385.1 Pseudomonadota bacterium | reverse complement strand
CTCCTTGGTCACGCCGCGAATGGTTAGGTTGCCCTTTACGATGCCAGTGACGTTACCGGTAACTTCAATCGATGTACTTTCAAACTTGGCCGTTGGGTAGTTGGCGACGTCGAAGAAATCCGCACTGCGCAGATATTCATCTCGCTTGGCATGATTGGTATTGATGCTCGTTGTATCAATATCAACGACAATCTTGCTGGCAGTCGGGTCCGACATCTCCCAGTTGAACGAACCCGAGAACCTGTCAAAGCGGCCGGTGACAAAGCCATAACCGAGATGGCTGGCGCGAAAATTGATCGAGGCATGCATGCCTGATACATCGATACTGTAGTCAGCAGCCGATGCCAAATCGGCGCACGCAATGCCGGCCATCAGCGACACACCCAAAGCAGCTGTCTTGACAGGTTTCGTCATCGATGTGTCCCCCTTGTTGACGGTCCGAACCTATTTCTTGCGACGCGCTTTCAGCGAGAAGGCGACAATGACTTCATCGGCAATTGTGGCGGTACTGGCCCACTGACCTTCGCCGATCTCGTGAGCGGTGCGGCTCACCTTCGCCTCGCCGGTCGCTGCAGCCGTGAGCGATTGTGGATCGCTGGCATCCGGTGACGTGGCAATCGATGCCATCACTGTAACCGTTTCGCTATGGCCCTTAAGAGCCAGTGTGCCGGCGATCTCGTAGGTGTTTTTACCGATCGGCTTGAAACCGCTCGCCTCGAACACTGCAACCGGGTGATCCGCAACGGCAAACCATTCTTCACCCGGCAGTGCCTGATCGGCCTGGGTATTGCCGATACTGATACTGGCTGCATCGATCTCAAGCTTGATGGACGCTTCATCGGGTGCCGCGGGGTCGAAAACGATCTCGGCCGTGAACTTTCCGAACCTGCCTGTTACCGGCACATTCATCTGTTTGGCCGCAAAGGTAATCTTGCTCGTCTCGGTGTCGATCTGCCACGCATCGGCCGCCCCGGCATCGGCACCCTGGCTTCCGGTGATGACCAGGGCGGCAACAAGCAGCGCGCCCGTGCTTCTGCCGCCGGGCAACATGCGAGTGAGCACATCGTCATGCTTGACCATGTGATGCCACAGAGCGGCACCGATATGTGCAATGAGCAACAAGACGAGCGCCCACGCGCCGAGCCAGTGCAGCATTGAGAACAGTTCGGAGACCGCCTTGTTTGGGCCGATCGGGTCGGGCAGTGGCAGGACCGCGAACCAGACGACAGGGAACCCCGCCGCGGAGCTATGAACCCACCCGGCCAGCGGCATCGCAATCAGCAGGCCATACAACATGAAATGCCCGCCATGCGCAGCCATCCTCATGAACGGGGGCAGGGAATCCGGTAACGGTGGAGCAGGGTGAGTGAAGCGCCATGCCAGCCTTAGCACTGTCACCAGCAGCACCGAGATCCCGATCCATTTGTGCCAAGAGTAAAGTTTGAGCATAAGCGGCGATAGCTCGAGCGAGGTCATGTACATACCGAGCCCCAAGAGAATGATGACGGCTATGGCTGTCAGCCAGTGAAAGAACTTGGCTATGCTGGTGTAATGTTGTGTCAATGGTCGCCCCCGAAATTATTGGATGTCAGCTGCTGCTGTCTGACGCATCGGCAGGTAGCCTTGCCATGTGGCAATAAGATGTTCAATTGTGTACAATAAAACAATTGTAGCGCTATCACTTTCATGCTCATGAACATGTTCACCTATGAACAATCCGTTGCTGACTGGGACTGGAACGAACTGCGCGTGGTCCTGGCTGTTGCCCAGTCCGGCTCTCTTTCGGGCGCCGCCAGGGCGCTTGACACCAGCCATCCGACTGTGTTTCGCCGGATCAAGCATCTGGAACAAAGGGTTGGTGCCAGCCTGTTTGAAAAATCCGCCACCGGTTATGTTCCAACAGCACTCGGCGATGCGGTCATCAGTGCAGCAGAGAAGATGGCCAATGAAGTCGATGCTTTGGATTTGCAACTAGGCGCTGGCGAACGTCTGCAAACCGGAGTTCTCAGGTTGACCTGTTCGGACACTGTCTACAGTTATGTCCTGGTGCCGCTGCTGGCGAGGTTTCGCAACAAATATCCCGATGTCAGCATCGAGGTTGTTGTCACCAACGAATTCGTTAACCTGCATCATCAGGATATCGACATTGCTTTGCGTTCTTCGCGGCGAACCGAGCAGAATCTGTATGGTATCAAGCTTAGCGATCTCATACTCGCCGTACATGCGCATCGCGATCACCCTGCCGCATTCCAGGAACCGGTCCTCTTGGGCGAGCATGATTGGGTCGGCTTTGATGAAAGCATGACACTTACCTCGCTCTCTAGCTTCATGCGAGAATTGGACCTTGAGCGCAAAGTTGTATTTCGCGTTAACACATTGGTTGCGGCTTGCGATGCGGTGCGTCGGAATATTGGTTTAGGCATGTTGCCGGTCTATGTCGGCAAGACGCTGCGTGAAGTTGTGCTTGTTACCGCTGAAGACAGCATGGTTCGCTCAGAGCTGTGGATGGTGTCGACCAGAGCCCAGCAACGTAGGCCGTTGGTACGGGCGTTCTTCGACTTCATGGAGGCAGAGGGCGGGCCGTTAAGAAACTTGCTGACCGGCACCTGAGTTCCATAACGTCAACCGTCGATTAATCCAGCGCCAGCCGCAACACCTCTTCGCCGTCGCTGTCGCCAGTGAATGTGTGAAACTCGGCGTCTGTCTGGAGCGCCTCTTCCAACAATTCATGATAGTCGGCGCGTGGCAACTCGATTGCGCCGAATTGTTTGAGATGATCGTTGATGAATTGGGCATCCAACAGTTTGAATCGCCCGACGCGCAGTCTGGCGACCAGATGGACGAGCGCCACCTTGCTGGCATCGCGTTCGCGCGTGAACATGCTCTCGCCGAAAAACGCAGCACCGATGCGCACACCATAAAGGCCGCCAACCAACTGCCCGTCTTGCCAGCATTCAACGGAGTGACAAAACCCCATCTTGAACAACTGTTTGTATAACGCCAGGATCCGATCATTAATCCATGTCGTGTCACGATCGGGTGTCCGGGCGGCACAGGCATCGATCACGCCATCGAATGCCGTATCGATGCGCACTTCAAACAATTGCCGGCGGCATACCTTGCGCAGGCTGCGCGAGACCTTGAAACGGTCAAGTGGGATCAGTCCACGGTATTCTGGCTCCACCCAGTACAGCGCACTATCGTCAGCGCTCTCCGCCATAGGAAAGACCCCGGATGCATAGGCCTTCAGGAGAATCTGCGGTGTAATGGTCGTCATTGCAACAAATGCTAGTTGTCCTCGAGATACTTCTCAAGCCAATGGATGTCGTAGCGCCCATCCATGATCGCAGGCTCGGCGAGCAAGCGTTGGAACAGCGGAATCGTGGTCGAGACGCCTTCTATGACATATTCGCCCAGGGCACGGCGCAGCCGCATCAGGCACTCGTTGCGAGTTTTGCCAAAGACGATCAGCTTTCCGATGAGGCTATCGTAATAGGGTGGGATCGAGTAGCCGGCATAAATTGCCGAATCAATACGCACTCCAAGCCCACCAGGAACATGCACAGCTTCTACTCGCCCCGGTGACGGAGTGAACGTTTCGGGATCTTCTGCATTGATCCGGCACTCTATTGCATGACCGGCAAAGCTGATGTCATCTTGGGTCAGATTGAGCGGTAGTCCCGAAGCAACACGAATTTGTTCCTGCACCAGATCAATCCCGGTGATCATTTCCGTCACCGGGTGTTCGACCTGCAGCCGTGTATTCATTTCAATAAAATAAAATTCGCCGTTCTCGTAGAGGAATTCCACCGTGCCAACACCGCGGTAGCCAAGCTTGGCTATCGCAGTGGCCACTATACCACCGATCTCGGCTCGCTGATCGGCATTGAGTGCTGGCGACAAGGCTTCTTCCCAGACCTTTTGATGGCGACGTTGCAGCGAACAGTCACGCTCAGCCAGGTGGACGGCATGGCCTTGGCCGTCGGCCAACACCTGCACCTCGATATGCCGCGGCTGGCCAAGATACTTCTCGATATAAACTGCATCGTCACCAAACGCGGCTTGCGATTCAGTGCGCGCGGTGTTGTAGGCATCGTCGATTTCATCGGCGCTCGCCGCCAGTTTCATACCGCGCCCGCCACCGCCGGCGGACGCTTTGATCAACACCGGATAACCCATGTCTTCGGCCACCTTGTGCGCCTCTGCGACGGTATCGACCGCACCGTCGGATCCCGGCACCACGGGAATGCCCAGCTCCATCGCTGTTCGCTTGGCCTCGATCTTGTCACCCATTGTGCGAATATGTTCGCCGCTCGGACCAATGAAGGTGATGCCATGTTCGTCAAGAATATCGGCGAATCGAGCGTTTTCCGCCAGGAATCCATAGCCGGGGTGCACCGCTTCAGCACCGGTAATCTCACAAGCAGAAACAATCGCCGGGATGTTCAGATAGCTGTGCGCCGACGGCGGTGGTCCAATGCACACGCTTTCGTCGGCAAGGCGCACATGCATGGCATTTTCATCAGCCGTCGAGTGCACGGCCACTGTCGCGATACCGAGTTCGCGGCATGCCCTCAAGACGCGCAAGGCAATCTCACCGCGATTGGCTATCAGCACTTTATCGAGCATTGCCAGCTGGCCCCTACTCGACGATTACCAGCGGTTCGTCGAATTCGACTGGCTGGCCATCGCTGACCAGAATGTCGACGACCTTTCCGGCGCGCGGCGACGGGATTTGATTCATTGTCTTCATTGCTTCGACGATCAGCAAAGTTTGGCCATGTTGCACTTGCTGGCCGACTTCGATGAACGGCGCAGCATCCGGCGACGGTGCGCGATAGGCTGTACCGACCATGGGTGATTTGACGACGCCTGGGTGGCTAGCCGGATCGACAGCCGCCGCACTTGCAGGCGCGGCGTCGCTGCCGGTCACGGGGGCTGCGGCCACCGGCACATGGGATGTCACCGCCGTGCTGCTGAGCCCGCCGCGTGAAACCCGCACCCTGATTCCCTGTTGTTCGATTTCAATCTCGCTGAGGCCAGTCTCGTCCAGCAGGTCGGCGAGCTCACGGATGACGTCCTTGTCGATCGCTGATTTTGCCTTTGGCATATTCTTCTTCACTGATTGTCACTGGAAAGAATGGAGGCCATCGCCTCCAGCGCGAACAGATACCCTTGACCCCCAAAACCACAGATCACGCCGTGCGCCGCCGGCGAGACAAAACTCTTGTGGCGGAAGCTTTCGCGCTTGTACACGTTAGACAAATGCACCTCAATCACTGGAACATCGCAGGCCTTCAGCGCATCAAGCAACGCTACCGATGTGTGCGTATACGCTGCGGCATTGATGATGATCCCGCTGGCCTGGCCACGTGCCTGCTGCACCCATTCAACCAACTCGCCCTCGATGTTGGTCTGGCGGATGTCGATCGGCAATCCAAGCTGTTTGGCCCGTTGGCTGCAGTTCGCACGGATGTCATCCAGCGTTTCAGCACCATAGATATCCGGCTCGCGGGTGCCGAGCATGTTCAGGTTGGGCCCATTTAGAATAAAGACTGGCTTGGCCATTCCTGAAAGGTTCCTTTGGGGCGCAGGACTGGGCACGTAACCAACGGTCAACGGGCATGACCCTGCAGTGTTGATTAGTGCTTATAGGCACAACACGAGGTCGTGGAAACCCCGCGTCAAGCCCAATAGCCCTGCCTGTGGATGACCGCAATGGGGCTGCGTTTCAACAGATCTTGCAACCGCCCGCCTCGCGGATCTGGTTGACCGTGCCCGCCAGCGTTTCGTAGCCGACGGCACCGGGAATGAGCTTATCATCTATTATGAACGCCGGAGTTCCGTTGATCCCCAGCAACTGTGCAATTGCCATATTCGAGCGCAATGTGTTTTCAATTTCCGGCGACGTCATGTCGGCTTTCAGCTTGTCGACATCAAGACCGATTTTCTTGGCCACGCGCATGACGCTTTGTTCGTTCACCGCACCGCGCTGCTCCAGTAGCGCCAAATGGAATTCCCAATACTTGCCCTGCTTTCCCGACGCCAGCGCCGCCCGGGCCGCAAATGTTGAACCCGGACCGAGGATCGGAAATTCTTTTATGACGATCCTGAGATCCTTGTCTTCATCGACTAGCTTCAAGACGTCCGGCAGTGCGCGCTTGCAGAACCCGCAATTATAGTCGAAATATTCGACCAGTGTGACCTTGCCATCCGGGTTGCCGATGACGAGATCTTTGTCGCTGCGAAAAATGCTGGCGGCGTGTTCTCTGATGTTGGTTTGCGCCCGTTCTGCTTCGGCCATCTGCTCGCGGCGTTGCAACTCCTCGAATGCCTCGCGCAGAACCTCTGGGTTGTTCAACAGATAGTCACGAATGATCCCGCCAATCTCGCTGCGCTGCGATTCACTGAACTCAGCAGACCGTGCGGCCTGCGGCAGGACCATGCTGGCAACAATGGTGCAGGCTAAAAACCCCATACGAATCTTTTGCAACATTGTTGCCTCCAGTCGTTATGAGTGATCTATAGAACCCAGCTGGCAATCCAAGATCGCTCTAGGCATTAGCGGTGTATATAACAGACCCTAGGATTTGCGCCTGGAAAATTTGAGAATGTCGTTAGCGCGTATCCATTCCGGGGAGCCGCGTTTCAGCCCCTTTAGTGCCCGCTTGATCTTTTGCGCGGCCAGTTCGCGGTCGCCCATCAAGATAGCCGCTTCGGCAGTTTCAAGCTCGGCCAGGGCGATGTTGTTAAGCTTGCCATAGGCCTGCGCCATCAGCAGATGCAATCTCGGCTGATCGTTTTCTGAGTGTCGGGCCCGTTTGAGAGTACCGACAGCGGCTTTGGCATTTGCGCTGCCGCCGGTGTTGAGATAGGCCTGACCCAACAGGATCTTGATCAGTCCGCTATTGGGCAGCAGCTTGGCGGCCTTGCGCAACGGCTTGATGGCATCTGCAGGACGACCGCCTTCCAGCAGGGCCTGTCCCTTGAGTTCCCAAAAATAGGGGTATTTCGGCATGTCCTTGATCAGGCTGTCGGTCAGTGGGATTGCATTTCGCAAGTTGCCGGAGCGGAACGCGGAAATGGCGCGCGCATATCGGCCCGGCAGGGAATTGTCGGTCTTGGGGTATGCTCGGTAGACCTGCTGCGGAGCCTTAAGGAAGCCGATCAGTTTTGCCTGCATCAGCTTGTGCCGGAGCATCAATGCCGGTGGATCCTTCTTATTGAAATGCGGGCTGGCCTTGGCGATCCGCTCAAGATTGCGAATTCGCTCCAACGGCAGGGGATGCGACTGCACATACGGATCGACATAGCGCAGCGTGCCGATCGACCTGTTCGCGAGTTTGTAAAACAGGTCCAACATGCCTTTGGAGGATTGCCCGGTCTTGTTGAGGAATTGCACAGCTGCCTGGTCAGAAGCCGACTCTTGAACGCGGGCGTAGGCCAACAGCGAGCGTTGCGTCAGACCTTGTGTGCCCAGGAGAATTCCGCTGCCAGCCTGCGCTGCACTGCTTTGACCACTTGCCGCAGCACCGGCAACGGCGGCGCCGGCAATTAGCATGCCGACAATGTTGGCGGTTGTCAGTCTGTCGACCTGGATCCCGAGCCGCGCCAGATGCCCGCCCGCGATATGCGCGGCCTCGTGCGCCAAAACACCAATGACTTCATTCGGCGTCTTTGCATCGAGCAGCAGGCCGGTGTGGATGAATATGCGCTGGCCGCCGGCAACAAACGCATTGATGCTGTTGTGGTTCACAAGATGAACCTCGACGGATCGCGGGTTGATGCCAGCCACCTTAAAGACCGGTCGTGTATAGAGCCGCATAAGGCCTTCGATCTCAGCATCACGAATCAGGGGAATGCCGCGTGACTGTGCGGTCGCCGGTATTGGTGCATAACTGGTCATTAACGCGAACGTGGCAGCGACGAAGCATGCCAGAGCACGGCGTAATCCGCTTGCTTTGTTGGGTGTCATGTCAAATCTGTCCGTGTTCACAATTGGTGTTCACTGGCCTCAGTACATGTGCCAGAGCCGTCGCCGGTACCGCAATTCACAACTCGTAACATTGATCGGGTCATGTGTCTTTGTCGAATGCGGCGACACTGAGGCTTTATCGTTATTAATCTCCCTGCTAGACAGGCCCCATGAGCATGATTCTCAAACCTTCGGCCCGCGCGGCAGCCGTCGCACCTTTTCTGGTTATGGATATGCTCCGCGAAGCTGCGACGCTCCGAGCCGGCGGTGAGGACATCGTGCATATGGAAGCGGGCCAACCATCCGGCCCACCGCCACGGCTCGTTGTTGAGGCAGCCCAGCGTGCCTTGGCTACTGACAAGATTGGATACACTGAATCAAAAGGCTTGCCGGCGTTGCGCGAGCGCATTGCGAAACACTATGCCGAGACCTACAACGTCACAGTTGACCCCGCACAGGTGGTGGTAACGACCGGCTCGTCGGGCAGTTTTGTGTTGGCATTTCTGGCCGCCTTCGACGCTGGTGACCAAGTTGCACTGACATCGCCTGGCTATCCCGCATACCGCAACATTTTCAACGCACTCGGCATTGAGATTGCCAATATAGCCACCAACGCGACCGATCGCTGGGCCCCGACGGTTGCAGCTGTTCGCGAGCTGGTGGACGGGCAGGGGCTAGACGGCCTGTTGGTGGCAAGTCCGGCCAATCCGACTGGCACGATGCTGAAGCCTGACACGCTGGCCGCACTGGCATTGGCCAGTGCGCAGCAGGGCATCTGGTTCATTTCTGACGAAATTTATCATGGCCTCGACTACGCGGTCCCGAAGGCCACTGCTCTCTCCACCAATCACGACGCCATCGTGATCAACAGTTTCTCAAAGTACTACTGCATGACCGGCTGGCGGATCGGATGGATGATCGTGCCGCCGAGCCTCATGCGCACCGCTGAAATCCTCGCCCAGAGCCTCTACATATCTGCCCCGACACTTTCGCAATACGCCGCCATCGCCGCGTTCGATGCAACCGAAGAACTGGAGCAGCGCAAGGCGCAATATGCCGAAAACAGGGCCTTCCTACTCGATGCGTTGCCGGGTGTTGGCATCGATGAGTTCTCGCCCGTCGATGGAGCATTCTACATCTATGCCGACGTAGGCCGCTTCACCAATGACAGTTTCGCCTTTGCCCAGAGGATGCTCAAGGAGATAGGGGTGGCGACGACTCCGGGTGCAGATTTCGATACCGAGCGCGGCCATCGCTATCTGCGCCTGTCGTTTGCCGGCAGCCGGGGCGAGATGGAACAGGCGATAAGCCGTCTCAAGATCTGGCTGAAATAGCCTCAGAGCAAGTTCC
>JAEKFU010000732.1 GCA_016522385.1 Pseudomonadota bacterium | reverse complement strand
TCGGCAAAGGCGCAAGGCTATCTATTCGCCAATATGCCCTTTGCCATTGCCGGCATCGTCCTCTTGCTGGTTTGGCAATTCAACTCTTTCCGCAGAGCCGGAATTATCTTGCTGACCATTCCGCTCACCTTCATCGGTGCCACAATCGGGCTGATCGTCATGAATTCGGTCTTCGGGTTCATGGTCATCTTAGGCCTACTCAGCCTGGCTGGCATCATTATCAATAACGGCATCGTCTTGATCGATCGCATCGACATTGAACTTGATAGCGGGCGCGAACCCTATGACGCGATTGTCACAGCATGTCTTGCGCGCCTGCAGCCCATTCTGATGACCACGGTCACGACAATTCTAGGTCTGATGACCTTGATCGTGTCGGTCGATCCGCTGTTTTTCGGGATGGCCGTTGCCATCGCCTTCGGGCTTGGTGTGGCGACGATCTTTACCCTTGGCGTCGTGCCGGTGCTCTATGCGATGATGTTTCGCGTGAAAAACCCATCGAGAGGAGTGCCGGAAAACGCCGAAGCTGTCGCTGCAGAGTGAAACGGTGCATTTGAATTGTCCGAGAAGATGAAGCGCCGCCGTTAGAGCGTTAGGCTGAGCCACAAGGGACCGTGCGACTAACTTGAGAGAACCAACGGCCAGGGCACGAGTTGAGACTTCTAGAGACAATAAGAACCAACAAAACGGAGGCTCTGCTTGCTGCTTTGCTGGTTCTCATACTGCTCTCGCCCGTCATTGAAGAAACAGGTGCACCTAACAATGTTCTCGGGATTGTGTCGCTGCCGGTCATGATCGCAGCCGTACTGCATGCCAGCACCTCGAAAATCCACTGCGCAATCGCCATTGTAATCGCCAGCGCCTGGATCTGTCTGAGATTCCTGCTGCCAGACACGGCCGGGACACCATGGCCTTATGGGCTTTATGCTCTGTTGTTGGGGGTTGTCGCCTACGCGATTCTAGGCCACATTTTTCGGGCAACACGCGTTGACCGCAGCCTTATCGCATCTGCGATCACCGTCTATCTCCTGTTGGGTGCAATCTGGGGCGATGCCTATCTGGCTATTTACCTCATCAACCCCGCGGCGTTTGGGGCACCGAACGTTGACCCGAATTATGCCTCGGTACATTTCTTATACTACAGCTATGTCACGCTAACCACGTTGGGGTTTGGCGACATCAAGCCGATCAGCCCCACTGCCCGCATCTTGTCAGCAACCGAGGCCATCACCGGGGTACTGTATATCGCCATCCTGATCGCACGCCTTGTCAGCTTGCTTGGACGAGATCCTTCTGGGCCACACACGTCATGAGAAAGACACGCTCTAATGGTCCCCTGGCTGCGGTCCTATTCAGCGGGCACGGCTGGAGCCAGCGCACTACGCAGCTGTCTTGGAGACAGACCTCGAACGCCCTTGAAAGCACGGGCAAAGTGACTGGCGTCCGAATATCCCAACGCGATCGCTATTTCCGAAATTGAAGTGCCGTCTTCGCCAAGCAACGTTTCAGCGCGCGACGCCATTCGTTCATGAAGGATATTCCTGAAAGACCGCCCGCTTCTCTTCAAGCGGCGTTGCAAGGTTCGCGGTGTTATGCCGATCAAGTCGGCAATGTCCTCGATGGTTGGCAGGCCGTCCAACAACGCCAATTCGCACATGTGCTTGATGATCGATACAAAATCTGTCGGGTCTGGAATTGAAGATCCCGGTGCGACCGCACGGCACCTCTTCGTTCCACATCGACAGCGCCGGAGCAAATGCTCGCAGAACACGACCCCGAACCGGTCGCCAGTGCGCCAAACGGTTGTTCTCAATGTGTCCACCACATCCGTGTCCCGAACCTGCGAACTGTTTGGGACTACGACTGCTTTCGGCCACCAATCCTGCCCACAATGATATTTGATCACTCTGGTCATGACACCAATTGCCAGCAAGGCGTCCTGGTCCCGACCGATCGTCGTAGGATCATTCACATGGTAGAACCACAACCTGTTGGGACCGTCATTCTTCAATTCCGCAACCGATCCCGATTGCAGCAAATCAAGGTGGTCGCACCCTTGCTTTATCGCCAATTCGAGCGTCGCTGCACTGGCGACAAGCGCCCCCCAATCACCAAGTTCATCGAGATCTGCGCCAAGTCCGAGATTTGCGCCAAACATCGGATCGCACAGTTCGCGCGCAGCATTCTCACACAGCAAAAATCGTCTGCGTAGCGGAACCAGCAGATCTGGCGTCAGCAAGACGCTGATAGAGAGCTCGGATTTCGCAAATATGCGATTCAGATCTGCTCCCCGCTGATCGACAATTTCAACAATTGGCAAAAGAGTTCCGGCCCGAACGAGATTAATATCGGTCATTGCAAACTCCTGCGCTGGTCGCGCCTCCCCTTGTGACGCCGTCCCCCAAAGGACCTCACGATTTGCCACGCCGCGGTGATTGGCGAACCTTGAACCGCTCGATCGCATCCTCAAACTCAGGCTCGCTTCGAATAATCGTTGCTTCAGGAAGATCGTCATCGCTGAGGCTTTGACTGGCACGGCCACCCAGCCAAATCTCTGCCCCTCCTGCCAGGCCCGCCGCAACGTCCCGAACCCAGGTGATCAGGTCCGGCGTCGGCAGGCAGCTGCCGCTGACGCCAATCAGGCGCGCACCGAGATGCCGGATCAATGCGGCAATGTCCTGCTTTGGCACCTGAGCCCCCGGATAGTGCGTCTGCAGGCCGGCATGCTTGGCAATCAGCGCTGCGCCAAGCGCACCGCACTCATGCAACTCGCCCTCTGGCGTCAATAGAACCGCCACTGGTGCCCCTAAGTTAGCCGGCTGCATTAGCAAGGCCTGACCGAGCAAGGTGCGCACGGTACCGGTAACGAGATGCTCCTCGGCAGGGCAAAGATCGCCCTGCGACCACAGGCGGCCGACGTGCGCCATAAACGGTACCGAGACCTGGCGCAAAAACCTCATTGGTCCTAGCGCCGCAACAAGCATCGACAATCGGTCCTGAAGCTGACTGGCCTGTCGTCTGCCTACGAGTTCAACCAGGTCGTCAATCGAAACATAACTGTCGTCATCCACCGAGTAGCCGATTGATCTCAGTTCAGCGGCGGTCCGCGTCGAAAGCGACCCGATAGGGTGTCCCTTAGTGATGCACCTGTACAAAAGCTGCAGATAAATTACATCCGCTTCCGAGTACCGGCGTTTACCATAAGAAATATCTCTGCCGCCCTCTAGAATTCCATGGCGATGTTGCCAAGCATACAGCCTTTGTTTGGAGATTCCGGTGATTGCGACGACCTCTCGCAAACCATAACCGTTACTGGATTCGACCTGATCCATGACTATTGTTTACTATTTTTAGTAAACAACTGAAATTCGACTTTAGGTCATCCAGTGGCGCCCCAATCGGGAGAGACCCTCGTCCGACCAGACCATTATCCGGCTTACTTTGTCGCAAAATGGCCGGTGACTCAGTTCCGTTTGGAGGCTAGGCTAAATTTCTGAGCGGTAGTGAGGGGACGATTTCGAATGATTTTCAAGGGCGGACTTTCGACCCGGTCACGACTGGTTGTGCCGGTATTGGTCGTTTCAACTCTGTTGATATCGGGTTGCGAGGAAAGCGCCCCGCCGGAAATTCCGGTCCGGCCGGTCGTCACCATGGTGGTCGGCGATGTCGGACGGATTCGGGCCGGCACTTTTCCGGGTCGGGCGACGGCAACGCAAGAGGTCAATATCTCGTTTGAGGTCTCGGGCAAGTTGTTGGAGCGCCGGGTCAATGTCGGCGACCGGGTGAAGGCGGGCGACATTGTCGCCCTTATGGAACCGGAAAAGTTCGAGACCAAGGTAAAGCTGCTTAAAGCAGAGCGGTCCGCCGCAGAAGGACAACTTGAGAACGCCGAAAAACAGCTCGAACGCCAGGAACAGCTGCTTGCCAAGGGCTTTTCGCCACAAGCCAAGGTCGACGTGCTCCAGGCGGCCGCGCGAGCAGCGCGCGGCAGGCTCGACGCGGCGCGGGCCGCCCTGGAACGTGCGGAGATCGACCTGACGCATACAACGGTGACCGCACCGTTTGACGGCACGGTCTCAGAGACATTTGCCGAGAACTTCCAGAACGTGGTGGCCAAGGAACGTATTCTGCGATTGCTCGATACCTCGCAGATCGAAATGGAGATCAACATTCCCGAGGCGCTGATCGGCCTGGCGCCCTATGTCAAAGAGATTGTGGTGACCTTCAAGACGCTGCCCGGTGTCGAGATCCCCGCGAAGATCAAGGAGATCAGCAACGAAGCCTCGCTGACAACACGCACCTACCCGGTGAAGCTCGTGATGGATCAACCGCAGGGCGCGGAGATCAAGCCGGGCATGGCGGGCGAAGCCAAGGCTGTTGCTGAATTGCCCGAAGACTGGATCCAGACAGGCGCTGAAGTTCCGGCATCGGCTTTGTTCTCGCCCGATGATGCCAAGACCGATGAAGTATTTGTCTGGATCGTCAACGCGACTGACAGTGTCGTTCAGCGGCGACCGGTAAGCGTTGTCGCAACGTCGGCACGTGGCGTGCTGATCAAGGGTGTCAAGGCCGACGAGCGTATCGTCACGGCCGGCGTCAGCTTCCTGAACGAAGGCCAAAAAATTAGGGTTCTTTCCGACTAACGCAGTGTACGCCAATGCAACTTGCCAAAATCGCAGTCGAGAATAAGGCGGTCACCTACTTTGCGGTGTTCCTGATTCTGGTTGTCGGTATAGCAAGTTACTTCCGGCTCGGACAGCTCGAGGATCCCGATTTTACGGTCAAGACGGCCATGGTGGTCACGCAATACCCGGGGGCGAGTCCGAAAGAAGTCGAGCTTGAGGTTACCGACCGCGTCGAGACCGCTATTCAGAAGCTGCCGCAGCTGCGGTTCCTGACCTCTTATTCCCATGCTGGCCTGTCGATCATCAAGGTCGAAATCAAGCAGGAATACTGGGCGGACCGGTTGCCGCAGGTCTGGGACGAAATGCGCAGCAAGATCCGCGATGTCCGCAGTTCGTTGCCGCCCGGCGCCAAGGCGCCCGTCGTCTTCGACGACTTTAGCTTCGTCTACGGTTTCGTGCTCGCGGTGACCGGCGAAGGGTTCAGCTACGCCAAGCTCGAAGATTACGTAAAGTCGATCAAGAAAGAACTGACTCTCGTTCCAGGCGTTGCGCGGGTCGAATTGTGGGGGAACCAGCCGCGCGTCATCTATCTCGATGCATCGGAACAAAAGCTGACCGACCTCGGCATCACGACGGAGAGCTTCCTTGCCACTCTAAGTACGCAGAACATGGTGGTCGATGCGGGAGCGATTGAGGTTGGGGATCGCAGGTTTCGCATTGCCCCGAGCGGACAGTTCGAAGGGCCCGAAGACATCGGCAACCTCAAGATCCGTACAACTCTTTTGGACAAACTTGTCGACGTGCCAGCCGATCTGGCCGGGGCACGGAACCCGGTTCAACGCAGTAGCCGGCTGATCTCCCTGAAGGACCTCGCCGACGTCCGGCTAGGTTACCTTGAGCCACCTCTGACGCAGATGCGGTTTGATGGCAAGCCGGCGATCGGCATCTCGATCGCCAATGTGACCGGTGGCAACATTGTCGACACGGGTAAGGCGCTTGACAGGAAAGTCCGGGAACTCGTTGCCGATCTCCCGGTCGGCATCGAATTGCACAGGGTGGCATGGCAAAGCGACCTGGTTGTCAAGGCAATCGGCGACTTCATGATCAACCTGCTGGAAGCGGTTTTGATTGTCCTTGTTGTATTGACCCTCGCGATGGGTTGGCGCATGGGCATAATTATTGGTGGGGCTCTAATTCTCACCATTCTTGCCACCTTTGTCGTTATGGCTGCCCTGAAGATCGATCTGCAGCGGGTCTCACTTGGTGCCCTGATCATTGCCCTTGGCATGATGGTCGACAACGCGATCGTTGTGGCTGACGGCATGGTGGTCCGCCTGAAAAAGGGTATGGATCGGGTTGAGGCCGCCATCGAAGCGGCATCCCAGCCGTCGGCCTCCTTGATGGGGGCGACGATCGTTGCCGTAATGGCGTTCTATCCGATCTACTCAGCAACAACGGATGCCGGCGAATATGCGGCATCGCTGTTTCTTGTGGTCGGGATTTCCCTGCTGTTGAGCTGGGTGATTGCATTGACCATCACACCGGTCATGTGCATCGACCTTGTCGCCGAGCCGGAACAATCCTCCAGCGAAGGTGCTGAGGAAGACAGCGGTATTTTGCGGTTGTTCCGCAGCAGTCTCGAACGCGCCATTAGTAAGCGCTGGTTGACCATCGGCGGCATGGTCGGCCTTCTGGCCGTATCGGTCTACGGTTTCCAGTTTGTCGACCGCCTGTTCTTCACTGATGCAACGCGCCAGCAGTTCATGATCGATGTGTGGGCGCCGGAGGGTACACGGATCCAGGAGGTTGCTCAGCTCATCGAACCGATCGAGACAAGGCTAGGTAAGGACGACAGGGTGGACGGCGTATCCAGCTTCATCGGTGCCGGCGGCCCGAGGTTCTATCTGCCCCTCGACCCCGAGCTGCCCTATGCGAGCTATGCACAACTGGTCGTCAACACCAAGTCCCTTGAAGGTGTCGATACACTGATTGCCGATCTTGAACCATGGGTCGCCGAAGCGGTACCGCAGGCGCTCGTGCGCCTGCGAAAATACACCGCCGGGCCGGGAAACACCTGGCAGTTTGAAGCCCGCTTCAGCGGACCGGCGAAGGCTGATCTGAACATCTTGCGCGGCCTTGCAAGGCAGGGGAAGGAGATTCTTCAGGCCACTCCCTACGCCAAACACGTGCGCACCGACATGCGTCAGCGGGTGCTCAAGGTGGTTCCCGAATACGATCAGGAAACCGGCCGCTGGACGGCAACCTCACGGAGCGACATCGGGCGTGCAACACGGTTCGCCTATGATGGCATGCCGGTCGGCCTCTACAGAGAGGGCGACGATCTCTATCCCATTATCGTTCGCCGCGTCGAGGACGAACGCCGCAGGTTGTCGGAAGAGTTCGACTTGCTGCAGGTGATGCCCGCTCTGTCGGTCAAGAGCGTACCACTATCGACCGTCACAAGGGGCGTCAAACTGGAGATGGAGGATCCGACAATTGTCCGCTGGAACCGGCGGCGCGCGGTAACGGTCCAGGCGGCTCCAAACGGGGTCACTTTCCCTGCACTCCTGGACAAGGTCCAGCCTGCCTTTGAGGCTATTGAGTTGCCGCCCGGCTATAAACTGGAGTGGCGGGGCGAATATTTCAGCACCAAGGACTCACAAGATTCCCTCAAGCCCGGTGTGGCCCCGGCCGTGGTCATCGTGCTCTTCATCATCGTGGCGCTGTTCAACGCGTTCCGGCCGCCGATCATCATTCTATTGATGATCCCCTTTGCCCTGATCGGTATCACGGGCGGGCTGCTCGGCTTCGGTCAACCGTTCTCGTTCATGGCGTTGCTTGGCGCCATGAGCCTTGTCGGCATGATGATCAAGAACGCGATTGTGTTAATCGACGAGATCAACTTGAACCGGCAGAAGGGCAACGCGCCCTATGATGCCGTGGTGGATGCCGCTGTATCGCGCCTCAGACCGGTGGTCCTTGCCGCCGCAACGACGGTGTTGGGCGTCCTTCCATTGGTGCAGGACATCTTCTGGGTTGCGATGGCGGTCACCATCTCCGCCGGCCTCACATTCGGCACGTTCGTCACCATGATCCTGCTCCCGGTCGTATATGCGGCCTTCTACCGAATCCCCTCGCCCCGATAGGTCGCCGCAGCCGGCTGCAACGGTATGAACAGGAAACGAAACACGCTGGCGCTGCTGAATGCCGGAAGAGATTTCGAGAAATTTGCACAAAACAACTTCGTCCACTTGCTGACGGCTTTGCTGACGCTGATTTGCATGATACCCATTATCCGTTTGCTGAGCAGCGGCCGCACCGCCTTCACGCTTCTCCTTGCATTTCTGACCATCGCTATTGTTGTCGCAAGCTGGTCGTTTCGGACCAGCCAACGGTTGATCTGGATCGGCATTTGTTTCTCCACCATTGCCATGGTGTTGTCGGTCATTGCGGCGGTGACCCACAGTGCAACCCTTGCCTATTGGAGCCTCGTGGCACACATCTTCTTCTGGTCTACAGGCGTTTGGATTGCTGGCGCTCAAGTGCTTGCTGCAGGTCGAGTGACGCTCAACCGGGTTGTTGGCTCGGTGTGTGTTTACCTCATGGTGGCCGTCATCTTCGCTTTTCTGAACACGCTGACAAACAGGCTGTTTCCAAGTTCCTTCAGCAATTTGACTGCGACAAGCCTGAACGAGGAGTTGACCGAATTCATTTACTACAGCTTCGTGACCCTTAACACATTGGGATACGGTGACATCTCGCCCGTCGGCAGGGTGGCCAGGGTGCTGGCCATTCTGGAGTCCACCTTCGGGGTATTCTACATCGCAATTCTTGTGGCAAGCCTTGTCAGTATGCACATAGCCCATCGAACACCCACCGTTCAGGAGGATACCCAAGCGAGCCCGGCGACGTCTGACAAGGACGCATCAGACGAACCGGAATAAGGGAAACAATCGCGATGCAAAACCCGGAACTGACCGTCCTCAAACTGGGCCCCGAAGATGCACTTGTCATCAGCATCGTGGTGTTGTTCCTCGGCGCATTCATCAACCGCAAGGTACGTTTTCTCAGTGAAAACTATATCCCGCCGGCAGTCACCGGCGGCTTGATCTGCAGTCTGATCGTTTGGGCGATCCGTGACCTTGGCAATGTCGAAATTCAGTTTGACCTGCGGATCCGCGATCTACTGCTGCTGGTTTTTTTCAGCACTGTCGGGCTGTCGGCGACGCTGCGTACGCTGATTTCCGGCGGCAAGGCGCTGGTAATACTCGTTGTGGTCGCAGCCGTTTTCCTTGTCGTGCAGGATATAACCGGCGTCTTGCTGGCGTCATTGTTTGGCGCCCACCCCGGCTACGGTCTCATGGGTGGCAGCGTGTCGTTCGCCGGAGGTCACGGGACAGCGATTGCCTGGGGCAAGGAGGCTGTTGCAGCGGGACTTCAAGGGGCAAGCGAAGTCGGCATTGCCTTTGCAACCTTTGGACTGATTGCCGGCGGTCTGATCGGGGGGCCGATTGGTGGGCGCCTGATCGAGAGATACGGGCTTAAGCCCGGCGATACGGGCACGGACACAACAGCATCTAAATCCAATGACGCAGGTGCAACCGGAAAACAAGGCTATGATCTCTACCGAGTTCTGATGGCGATCCTGGTGCTGACCGTCTGCGTCGTCCTTGGCCGGCTGGTGAACCGATTCCTGTTCAACGAAGGTGTTTTGCTGCCCGGGTTCCTGACGTCCATGGTGGTTGGCATCGCCATCGCCAATCTCGGCGATCTTCTTCGGCTGCCGCCGAACCGGGAAACCTTCGACAATTTTGGCGATGTCAGTCTCAACATCTTCCTGGCAATGAGCCTCATGAGCATGAAGCTATGGACACTCGGAGACGCCGCCACCGCGATCATGCTGGTGTTGATTGTCCAGGTGCTGGTGATGACCGGCTTTGCCTTGTACGTGGTCTTTCGGGCGATGGGCCGCAACTATGACGCTGCGGTCATCACTGCCGGGTTTGCAGGGCTCGGACTCGGCGCAACCCCGGTGGCGATCGCCAATATGAACGCCCTCACGTCCAGGTTCGGACCTTCTGCGAAGGCGTTTTTGATCGTGCCGCTCGTCGGTGCCTTCTTTATTGACATCCTCAACGCGATCACCATCAAGTTCTTCATCGCCGTTATTTCGCGTTGGTTGATTTAGGGTGTGGTGACACACCCCAAGAGCGTTTCGCAGGCTTGCGCTAAACCGAGTGCCCGCGGACGAGCCCGCTCCCCCCGCCCTCCCCGGTTCACTGCCCGGCCTCTTTC
>JAEKFU010000721.1 GCA_016522385.1 Pseudomonadota bacterium | reverse complement strand
CCGGCAAAGTGCAGCCCTCTGGCCCCCACCATTTCAGCAGATGCTCGGTCTGCGTCACGAACGCAAAAACGGTCTCCGGATCAGCCTTGAAGTTTCGTTTGATTGCCAAATCAGTCATTTTCTTTTGCTTTCCTGCAACAATGCCTGCTCGAGCCGGTCAAGGCTGCGCTGCCAGAATTCACGGTGGCTGATGGTCCAGGCGCTGATCGCCTCAACCGCTTCGGGCCGCACCGAATACATGCGCCGTTGCTTGTCGATACGCTGTTCGATGATGCCGACGGTGCGCAGTACCTTCAGGTGCCGCGAGATCGCCGGCGGCGAAATCTCGGCGCCTTCCTGCAGTCCGCCGGCACTGAGTTCCCCTTCCTTCAACAGACGTTCGACGATCGCAAAACGCGTCGCATCCCCAAGGGCGGCAAACGTTGCGGGCAGGTTCGACATGGCACCATCGTTGCTTGATTGATTTGTTAATTAACATATAGGTTAATGAATAAGAGTCAATAGTCCCTTGAATGCGTCGAATTCACCATGCGCACCCGGATTGTTGGCGTACGCCATCATAAGAAGAGAATCCCTCGGCCACTATCGACTGGGAAGCAAATCGCGCACGGCCGGAACAATTGCCAGATTGATTGCAATGTTGGCCACGCAGGCCGTGCAAGCAGACAATGCTGGTTCGAACACGGCGCTTTGCCCTGTTGTGCAACGCATTCCATTGTCATTTGACTGATCATTCCAAACCTGCATGATTGGCATGGGCTCGACCCCACCAACCAGCCAACGGGAGGACCTCGATATGACCGTATCTTATGTGGAACGCGACGGTGCGAGCGCTGAGACGCTTGCGTTTTACGACAAGGCCGAAGACCGCTTTCAGGCGCTGTTGAACATCTTCAAGGTGTTCGGGCACCAGCCGGAATATGGCACTGTATTCACCGACATGATCATGGCGATCCTCAAAGACGGCGAGATCGACTGGCTGACCAAGGAGTTGTTGATCCTCAAAGCCACGCAGCGCAACAATTGCCAGTATTGTGTTGTCCAGCATGAGCGGTTGTGCGACATGCTCGGCATGCCCGCCGAAAAGGTCGCTGATCTCGATGGCGACAAATACCGGACCAGTCCCCATTTCACTGAAGGCGAAAAGGCGCTGCTCGACTTCACCGTACAGATCGGCGAGGACGCCAACCGTGTTTCCAAGGAATTGTGGGACCGGTTGCACGAACATTGGACCGATCCGCAGATTGTCGATGCGGCCTTCGTCATCTGCATCTATATAGCGGTATCGAAGTTTGGCGACGCCCTGGGCGTTGAACTGGAACCGATGTTCGACGGCGTTAAGCCGGTTCTGACCGTGCAACACTGAATGAAACTACGGTGCGGGCACGGGGTTTGCCCGCACCAGCCCGAAAGGCGCGCAATGAAGGTGATCGAGATCTTCACCGGACCCGGTTGCGGTTATTGCAACGCCGCCAAGACCTTGCTGCGGCGCCATAATCTGCCGTTCAACGAACGAGACGTTAGCGATCCTGCAACACTGCAGGAGTTTCGCGATCGGCTTCCCAGAGTGAAGTCCATCCCTCAGGTGTTTATCGATGGGGAACACATTGGCGGCTATGAAGATTTGAAACTGAAGCTAGAGCCAGCGAACGATTCGTGACGCAGTGGTGTTTTGACAGCCGGCCCAAATAGACCAGCAGGCGCCGACTTTTGCCGAATTGCAACAGATGGCCACAAAAACTGCACTCCCCCGATTTCGGAATTGCCATGTGTCGGCGCGCTTCAGATAATGGCCAAAAAAGGGAGATTCTGTATCCGATAGGCAGCAAAATGAGGCAACATTATGCAGACACTTTGGACGATCCTTGCGGGAGCGCTCGCCTTGGGGCTTGGCGAGCCGGTCCAGCGGGGCGACTTCAAGACATGTGAGAAGGGCAAGGGCATAGCGGCTATCGAGGCCTGCAATCGCGTGATCAGCTTTGGCCACGGCAAGCACAGATATGCCGGCTGGTACATCAAGATGCGCGGCATGGTGCATTTCAGAAATGAAGACTATGACCGCGCGATTAAGGACTTTAACATCGTTGCGCACCACGTGACGCACGATGCGCACCTGTTCATGATTCGCGGTGACGCCCATCATCTCACCGGAAAATTCGATCAGGCGATCAGGGATTACACCACGGTGATCCGGTTGGACCCGCAAAATACGCGTGCCTACTACAATCGCGCGATCACCCATAGAAAGCAGAAAAATTATCAGCTTGCCATCCATGATTTCGATGGCATCATTCAAATCAAACCCCACGATGCCCGGGCCTATCAGAACCGAGGGCACATTTTGCTGCGGCTGGGTCAGGTCGAAAGCGCGCTTCCCGACTTCAAGCGGGCGGCCACATTGGCGCCAACGGATTTTGACGTGCACCACAGTCTGGGCGAGGGCTACTATTATGCCGGCGAGTTTGAAACCGCCCGCGACACCTGGCGCAAATCGTGCAAGCTGGTTTCCTCCGAGGTCGCAAAGAGTTGGCAGATGAGACTGTCGAAAGCCGGATATTTTTCGAAAGCCGTCGATGGTGTATGCGACAATCGCATGGTTGAAGCGTTCGCGTCGTGTGCAGCGGCCAAGTGCCGGTTCTGAACATCGCAAGACCTGCGCGGCCGCGAGACGCAACCTCTTCTGATATGCCTTGGCCGTGATATTGTGCCGGTCGATGAACGATGACCGGCACAAGCAGGAATTCGGCCCGTGGAATCCCGGTTTGAAATCGCAATTGCCGCGGGAATACTTGCCGTTGTCGACGATGTACCGCCCGGAGAATGTCCTGACCAGCGTCGACGAGGCTCACGAGCTCAGCGACTTCTGCGGCCTGCCAGCCGATAGGCTCGTGGCCTTTCGCGCCAGGCGGTTGCTCGTGCACGAGTTGCTGGTCAGGGTTACTGCAGATGTTTCAGTGCCGGACGGCGCCAAGTACGAGGATCTTGGCATCAATTTTCGCCGCATTGCGGCGGTGATTCTCGACGACTATCTCGCACCCCATTTCGATGAGATTGATGCGCTGTATGAGCGGCTGCGCAGCGATGCATCGCAGCTGATTGCAGACGAGTTATCAAAGGAACTGCTTCCGGACGTTCACCGGAATCATGTGATGTCCGAACCAGAGAGACGATCCTGGCTGTTCCGCCTGATTAATGCCGGTGGGGTTCCGAAGCAGGCCAGCGAGACTGCCGAAGAACGCCAGGAAAGAGTGATCGACGAATGGCGGGAAAACGCGACGAACGCTGCAACATCGCTCGAGGCAGCCTGTTGCGCCGCGTTGGTCAAGGTTGTCACGGCAGTAACCGGCAAACGTGGCCGTTTAGTAGGCGACAAGGATCTCATTGTGCGCCTTGCTGTGACGCTCGTCGGTAATGAATATGGCAGTCAGGTGATCGGAGATGCGATTGAGGGGTATCTCCTTGAAGCCGCCAGGACAGAAGGCTTCCGCCTCTTGCCGCGACAAACGAAGCCGGTAGTTATGAACGTTAAGGGGGCATCAGCCGCCGGCAAGAGCACGATGCGCCCGCTGCAACGGGCTTTGGCCGAAAGGATCAGCATTCCCTGGGAAGACTTTGCACTGATCAGCCCGGATATATGGCGCAAATTCCTGTTGGACTACGACACGCTTGGTGCGGCCTACAAATATGCCGGCACCATGACCGGCCATGAACTGGAGATCATCGACAAGAAGCTCGATCGCTATATGGCCAAAAAGGCTGCGGATGGACGAATGTCGCATCTGCTGATTGATCGTTTTCGGTTTGACAGTTTCGTGCCCGAATCAGACCGCGAAGAGGGCAGCAATCTGCTGACCCGGTTTGGTGACCTGGTCTATATCTTCTTTGTGATCACGCCGCCCGACGCAACGGTCGAACGCGCCTGGGAGCGCGGTTTGAAGTTCGGCCGTTACAAGGCGGTCGATGATCTGCTCGACCACAATGTCGAAGCTTTTACCGGCATGCCGAACCTATTTTTCACCTGGGCGCTGCGTGCCGAAAAGCGTGTCCACTACGAGTTTGTCGACAACAGTGTCGCTAAAGGACAAAGACCCCGCACGGTCGCCTTCGGCTGGAACGGCGAGATGAATATCCTCGACATGAAGTCGATGATCGATGTTGACCGGTTCAGAAAAGTCAACATCAACGCCGATCGGCCCGAGGAGGTCTATTGCGATGACACGATGGCGCCAGAGCAAAATGTCGACTTCCTGAAGGATTGCGCCCGCCTGATCCCGGGGATCAATTATGCTGACCGCCAATCAGGCGAAATTCTTGCGCGCTGGGAGCATGGCAAGTTGGTGTGGTGTAACGAGCCTCGTTTGGCGCGGGAGCTGAAGGATGTTGATGCCAGGGCCGGCTTCGAAGCTCTTGGTGGCGACTTTTGTTCTGCTGATGACAGCGCGCAACCGGCGCCACCCAACCTTGAAAAAGACATTACCCACACGCTCGGGGCGTGGGGCCCGAATTCGTGACTGGGAGTGACGCAAGGCCTGGATGGGAAACTGGCACATGTGGGCCATAAAAGCACTTTTCTTTGATGTGTTCGGCACCGTCGTCGATTGGCGTTCCAGTATCATCCGCGAGCTGGGGATGTTCGGTAGTGACAAGGGTATCGATGCCGACTGGGCCGATTTTGCCGACCACTGGCGCAGCCTCTATCAACCGGCCATGGAGGAAGTTCGCGCCGGTCGTCGCCCGTGGACAATCCTCGATGTCTTGCATCGTGAAAGTCTCAACACGCTGTTTGCCCAATTCGGCATCGACGGATGCACCGAGGCCGAACTGGATTATGTGAACAGTGCCTGGCATCGACTTGACCCTTGGCCGGATTCCGTAAAGGGCCTCACACGGCTCAAACAGCAGTTCATCGTATCAACGCTGTCCAACGGCAACACCGCATTGCTGGTCAATATGGCCAAAAGGGCCAGCCTGCCGTGGGATGTCGTGCTTGGCGCCGAGACCGCGGGGGCCTACAAACCAACGTCGCAGGCCTATTTGCGCAATATCGATTCTCTCGGTCTCACGCCCGACCAGTGCATGATGGTGGCCGCCCACAATGACGATCTGAGAGCAGCATCCGCCTTCGGCATGCGCACCGCCTTTGTCGCCCGGCCGATGGAGCATGGCATGATGCAGGCCTCGGACCTGAAGGCTGAAGACGACTGGGATGTCATTGCAAACTCAATTACCGGGTTGGCCGACACCGTCTTGAGCTGACAGCGCGATCGTTTCAAACGGAATCATGTGAAACAATCGCGCTCAATCATGTTTAGGTCGATCAGATTCTTTTTGGTTTTGATGGAAGCATCAAAACCAAACCTGACTACGCGAACTCAGGATACGCTTCCACACCGATCTCCGTTTTGTCGAGACCAAGCGCTTCCTCGTCATCAGAGACC
>JAEKFU010000592.1 GCA_016522385.1 Pseudomonadota bacterium | reverse complement strand
GCTCCATGGTTTCCTGATTTGGATCGTCTCCGTGCCAGCCGATCCGAACGTTACCTACACCTGGTGCATAGTATTTGAGCTGGAAAGCACCAGGCTCTTCCTCATTGTACTCTTCGGTCACCAGGACGTTTTCATAGCTGCCAGCAGCTACGCTGGTCTTTTCACCCATTTGATAGACCCGCGCCCGGTCCGTCCAATTAAATGGTTCAGGCGCGTATCCTTGAGAATAGCTTGGCGTGCCAAGCTGCGGATCGGCCTTCATCATGATTCCCGCTTTTGCATCTTCCAGGTGGCCGACGACCCACATTCGACCACCTACGAATTCCGTCTCATCATACACCTCGCGGTACTGGCCCAGGTGCCAGACGTTTCCGTCATTGTCCTGTGCGAAAAAGGCGAGTTCCGACTCCTCCAGCCGACCATCAGTATAATCCCGGTCAAAAACAACGACGGTGCGCACCCCGTGGATTACTTTGGTCAAGTCGGTGACGGTGAACACCACGCGGTGCGGAATTTTTTCATCATCCGCAACGTCGAATCCTTCGTAGGTGAACCGCGTTCCCGGTTTCAAGGGCATCCATTTGTTGTCGATATTGGTCGAATTGTCGAAGTTTTTGGGGTCTATTTCGAATAGCTCTTTCTCATCTTCGATCCCTGCCAATGCAACGCCATTTAACAGCACGAGGCACGTGCAAGCGACAAGGATTGCCAAAAGCGATGGCGCGCTAGAGAGTGTTCTGTGGTCAAAATTGTTGCATTCCGAATGCATCAAATCTACCTCCCATTTTGGATGACCTTCTTGAATTACCTAACAACTGTGGCCGACTCAGACATAAACTGCGTTCGCTATCGGGTCCCTTCCGTCTTGCGCCGAATGCCTGACGGGCCACTCAAGTTCGTGCATGCTGCAGGCCTGGCACTACATCAGATCGGCCGCCAGCTCCGAACCGCAAATACAGGGAAGGTATGATGAACAAGTTGAGCAACGTCGATGTGGTCAGGCCACCAAGAATGACAATCGCCATCGGAAGTTCGATTTCCTGGCCCGGAATATCGCCGGTTATCACCAACGGCACCAGGGCCAGTCCCGTGGTCAACGCGGTCATCAAGATAGGCGCCAGACGTTCCCGCGCGCCGCGCATCACGAGCTCGGGGCCAAAGGTCATGCCTTCATGCGTTTCAAGGTGCTGGAAGTGATTGATCATCATGATGCCGTTGCGTGCGGCAATCCCGAAAACTGTGAGAAATCCAACCAGCGAGCCAAGCGAAATAATGCCGCTGCCCATATATGCCGCCAGTATGCCGCCGACCAGAGCCGATGGTAGGGTCAAAAAGGTTAGTGTCGCCAGGCGCATGTTGCGGAAGGACGTATGCAGAATGATGAAAATGCCAATTGCGGCGACTATCGCATATAGAATCATCCGGTTTTGAACCGCCTGGCGTTCGGCGTACTCTCCAACCATTTCGGGATAATATCCGCGCGGAAATTGCACCTGCTTAACGCGGCTTTCAACTTCGCGTGCCACCGAACCCAGATCGCGCCCGCGCACGTTGGCGCTGACTGTGATACGGCGTTTGAGTTGTTCATGCTCAATTTCATTCGGTGTTGGTGCAATGCGCACATCGGCCACATCTGCCAAGCGCACATGGCCGCCGTTTGGTGTGTCGATCAACAGCTCGCCAATACTGTTTGGATTGTTACGCGTTTCCGGCGTGCTCCAGACCTGCACATCATAGGCCTTGCCACCTCTGAAAATGTCACCGACTTCCTCGCTGGCGATCAATGTGGCCGACGCACGGCGAACGTCGCCCGGTTTAATTCCGTGTTGCTGAGCTTTCTCAAGATCCACCTTCACCTGAATCTGCGGTATGTTCTTGTGAAGTTCCACGTGCAGGTCGATGAGGCCTTCGACGTCTTTAAGGGCGTCTCTCACATTAACCGCTGTATCGTGAAGAACGTCCAGGTCGTGACCATAGATGCGAATGACGATGGCCTCGGAAGATCCCGTCAAAACCTCTCTTATCCTCTCCTTCAAGTAGGTCAGCACATCGCGGAAAAGTCCGGGATAGCCATCGACGACCGTCTGTATCTCGTCCAGCGTCTTCTGGTAGTCGACTTTTGGATCGACGCTGATCCAGTTCTCGCCGAAATACATACCGACCACTTCGTCCATGATGAGGGCCTGGCCAATATGGGCGCCAAAGTTCTGAACGCCGGGAATAGCCCTGAGCTCCTTGCTGCCCTGTATGGTAATCCGGTTCATTTCCGGCCATGAGGTGCCTGGTCTCGTCAGCCAGTGCATCAGGAAATCACGTTCCTTGAACGACGGCAGAAGGGACTGTCCAAGCAGCGGCCACACCAGTATACCCGCCAGCGCAACGACACACACGGTCATGTACGCCGGTCGCGGAGAACGGACGGTCCGCGACAAAATCTTGTTGTAAACGCCATGCAGCCATTTCACTAATGGCGATTCACGACGCTCGAGCGGCACGTTGCGCAGCAGGATCATCGCTAGCGCCGGCGTGACAGTGGTTGCCACCAGCATGGAGGCCATCAATGCGAGCGCATAGGAGAACGCAAGCGGCTGGAAGAACGCACCGGACAAGCCCTCCATGAAAAACACTGGCAGCAATGCCAGCACAATGATGATAGTCGCGTGGATGATTGCGCTGCGCACTTCGTAGGTCGCCTCGAGAATAATTCGCAGGTTCGATTTCCGGCTGCCTTCCTTGCGCGCCTCGCGCAGGCGACGCACGATGTTTTCAATGTCGATAATGGCGTCATCCACAACCGCGCCTAGGGCGATGACAAACCCTGCTAGCACCATCGTGTTCATTGTCGTGTCGCGCATGTAGAGGACGAGACCTGCTGTCACCAGCGACAACGGAATCGCCACAAGGCTGATTAGCGCCACGCGCCATTCGTACAGGAAGACAAAGAGAACGATGACAACGAGAATGCAGCCGAGGAGCAGCGCATTGGTCAGATTATTGATTGCCATCTGGATGAAGGTCGCTGGCCGGAAGATCTTGGAGTCGATCTCCACATCAGGGAGACCCTGTCGTAGCTCTTCGAGCGCCTTTTCAACGCCCAGTGACACGTCCAGTGTGTTTCCCCAGGGAAATTTTTCAACGATGAGAAGAAGGCCTATTTCATCATTGATGATGCCGTCTCCAATCATCGGTTGATGATCTTCCACGACATTGGTCACATCACCGAGGCGTCGTTTGACGCCGTCACTGCCCACCAAAGAGATATTGGCCAAATCCTCCGGCGTCACGATAGGCAGGATATGCCTCACCCCTAACCGTTGATTGGGGGTTTCAATCCAGCCGCCCGTGCCGACATGGGCGCCGTCGGAGAACCTGAGCAACCCCGATTCAAGTGCATCCGCCGTGCCCTTCATGATCTGGTTCAGCGTAATTCCAGCATCCCGCAACCGTTCCGGCTCAACCTGCACCTGCAGCATCTGCAGCCGTTCGCCCCACATGGCGATGTTTGCCACGCCAGGCACGAGCAACAAGCGCTGCCTGATCTTCCAATAGGCTATCATCGACAGGTCGATCACCGAGTGTTTCTTCGAGGATATTCCGATCTTCATAACCCGGCTTGTCGCCGAAAGCGGTGGCAGCAGGAACGGTGGGCTCGACCAAGTCGGCAGGGTATGGGCGATCGTCGCAATGCGTTCGGAAACCAGCTGGCGCGCATTCAGCAAATCGGTGTCACGCGTGAAATAGAGCTTGACCGATGACAGGTCGGGGACCGATTTGGAGCGCAACGTGGTGAGCCCCGGCAATCCCGTCAACGCCTCCTCCAGGGGGATGGAGATCAGCTCCTCGACTTCCTGGGCGGACATACCCAGACTCGGCGTCTGGATCTCTACCAGAGGCGGTGCGAATTCAGGAAAGACGTCCACCGGCATCTGTCGCAGCTGCTGGATACCGAAGAACAACAACCCCGCGGCAATCGCGACGACGATGAAACGAAACTTCAGGCTAACGCCGACAAGCCAGCGCATCATTGCGATAACCTCCTAGTCAGAATTGTCGTCTTGACCATAATTGCACCCGCTACTTAACTCCCGGGAACGCGAACGATCCCGATAGGCGCCTCTTTCGAATTTCCTAGTGGCCGACACCTTCCTCTGCGCCGTACAGTTCCGCCACTCCGACCGTCGCAATCGAAGTATCGGTAGGCGGACCATCAACGAGAACAGCCCGGTCACCTTCAATGTAGTCAATTTTGACGGGATGCCTGACGAATTTCCGTGGTGCAGGACTTATG
>JAEKFU010000536.1 GCA_016522385.1 Pseudomonadota bacterium | reverse complement strand
CGATCGATCCTGGCGGACAGGAGGTCGAGCGCGGCGCAAACTCCGTGCTTTACCTCGGCCTCGTCTTCCTTCGGGAGCATTTCGTGAACGTGGGCAATGAACTGGTCCTCATGCCGCTCCTTCGTCGGCGTCCCGCTCATATGCCATCCATCGTAATAGAGGCCACGCAGCAACATCGGAAGCTGAGCGCCGAGATGGGCTGCGTTTTCAGGTCCTATTCGATCACGCAACGCATGCAAGGTCGCGCGAAGCGTCGCATAAGCCTGGTGCCGATCCTCTGTGTTGAGCCGCACCATGAGATCCTTGAGCCAGAGGTTCGTTTCTTGGACTGTCTTGTCGAAGGTATCGAGTCCCGTTGTCATCATTCGCACTCCTCGCAGACTAGGGTCTGTTGAGAGTCACTCCATTACGGACGTCATCACAATGACCTGGATCAACGGGCAGGGGCTTTGCGGGACCGAATCTACTGGCTGCACGACCCCGAATCCGCGCGAATGTCAACGCTGGTCGAGCTGTCCGTGATTTCTCTTTGCCTACTCGTCGAGCACAAAGCTGACCATCATGTCGACACGGTATTCAGTGATCTCGTCGCCGTCCACGACCACCTTTTGCTCCTTCACCCAAGCGCCCTGTATGCCGTGGACCGTTTTCGCCGCGCGCTTGATACCCGACTGCACGGCATCCTCAAAGCTAGTAGGTGAGGCGGAAATTATTTCGGTAACACGTACGACGGACATGCTGCGTCTCCTTTAGGTTTAAAAAAATTGCACATTCCAGCCTTGACGCCTGCCATCCCAGTGTCTCACTTGGCTGGCTGTTCGATTGCTTCAATCATAACCACGACATCACCCCATCACGCTTGATTTGGGTCAAGTGTAGGCGCGTAGGGACCATGCAAATCTGCACCCAGCAGGGAGTCCGTTGCTCACCCGATAACCGACATTTGAAATTCAATGCCCATTTTTGCAGCGGTTTCGTCAGCTTATGGACCGCTTATCGCACTTCGCTGACAGCGCATCGCGGCGCGCTGAGGGCTCACAAATGTTGCGTGTTCAGGACCAGTCTAGAATCGCCTGCGTGAAATAATCGACCCAGTTCGAGCGCTCACGCGAAGCTTGTAGCGCTTGTTTTTTCGCCAAGCGACAAAACCATACACTTTGCCACGGCAATCATAGGCGCGCACCCGCCTGTAGCCATAATTGCGAACGAGCAAGCGGGCCTGGGTGCAACTGATCCGTTGCCGGTAGCGGGGCGTGTAGTAATACGGATCGTAATAGCGTGGGTCATAGTACCAGGGATCATAGTATCGTGGTCCAAATTCGAGGTAGATCCTCGGCCGCCGGTGCCGTTTGCGATAGTGACGGTGAAAGCGCCGGTGGCCCTGCCTGTAGCCGGGCTGATCGGGACGATAGCGCCGGTGAAACTGCCGGTGATGTCGGCGGTACTGGCGCTCTCGGAACGTCGGTTCCCTACGCTTCGCCCGCCGTCTTTCCAATGATTTCTCGATGCGTTTGGTGTTCTCTTTATGGCCAATAAGCGTTGGGCTCGGTGAGCGGTTCGCACCCAGATCAATCCGTTTCGCCGAGGACGCCGTCAGCGCCCAAGTGCCTGCTGCAGCCGGTCCAATGCTGACACATAGTGCCATCAGGAACAGCATTGAAAACAAAGTTACATTCAAACGAAGTTTCATGATCCAGCCATGTCTAAGAGGCGTACTTCCACCACTTACAAACATTTCACATTCGCGTCCCCGCTTTCCTTGATGCAGGTCAATATACCAGCCGAATTCGTCCTGCCGTCCGGTCACTCGACGGGCAATTGACAGTTACCAGTTCAGCATCCCTTCAGCGATGGGCGCGGAAGGGAACTACCCATAGACCTTGGTGCTGCGGTTTCATGATTTCAGCCCATTTACGGTATCCAACATCGACCCGAATGCAGCGCTATGACCAGATCATCATTTGTCCGAATTTGGCACTCAGGAGACCAATTGGCCCGGGTCACAGGTAGTCCGCTCTACCCTCAATTCCGGACTATGCGGACCACAAAGTCCGGTATCAACCACCTTTACAGACGCATAAGGGCCATGCCTTCACAGGCAAATTTCGACCCCTAGCGGTCACTGAAGAAATGTGAGAGCGTGCCGCCGGCATTCAAGGCTCGAAGCTCCGAATGATTGTTCCGCTCGAAAACTATCTCGCCTACGTGGCGACTGTTCTAATATTCTTCGCTCATCCTCCGGGTCCGGGTCAGCTTCTTTTCATGGCCCACTCGATAAGACTTGGCGTGCGTAAGGCGCTTCCAGTTGTCGCCGGAAATCACACCGCAAACATTATACAGATGTGTCTGGCTGGGTTCGGGCTCGCTGGTGCTATTGCGACCTCTGCTGATCTCTTTGTCGTTGTGAAATGGCTTGGCGTCGGATACCTGCTATGGCTAGGCGTCAGCATCATGTGCACTGGTGGTGCGCGGAGAAGTTCGGTTTCAGCTGAAAAAAGCTCTTCGCTTGTCAAGCAAGGCTTCACAACCGCTGCTGCCAACCCATACGCGGTGATGTTCTTCGCTGCACTCTTCCCGCAGTTCCTCAATCCTGAAGCTCCGCTTAGCCCGCAGATCATCATTCTGGGTGCGACGTACCTCGCAATCGACGGCACCATACTTCTGGCGATGGGGGCTTCCGCTTCGAAGGTCATGTTGCAGTTTGGGGATCGCGCAATGGCTCTCATCAACCGCTTCGCTGGAGTGCTTATGATTGGAGCGGCGTTAGTTTTGGCGACACGCGATGTGGTGCCGGAAAGAGATCATTAGGATCGTAAATACGATTGTCTAGAACATGGGCCAACGACTGCTCCTGGCACTTCTCGGAAGTGTTGAGTTTTGCCGATGTGTGTCCGTTATCGGGGGCTAAGCAGGCTCTCAAGACCAGCTCCGAGACCCAGCAGATTGCCATGAGTTTCCACACGGCCTGGACCAATTCTCGGACTCCAAAGCTCTCTCTTTAGGCTGTCTCGATGCAAATCTACGAAAATGTTGTGCCGTTTCCAAATTGCTGGCACATTCAATTCGGTCGGCGGCCTGATTATGCGAATGCGCGATAGCAAAATGCGCAGATAGACAAGCGCACACGGGAGGAAAAGAAAATGAGAGTTCGAATTTGGTTGGGCATTGCTCTCGGCATTGCCGCGATTGTGTTGAGCGGCATGTCGGCCCAGGCCCAGAAAGCTGGCGGAACGCTGGTGATGCTCGTGCAGCCGGAGCCGCCATCGCTGGCGGGATATCTTTCGACCTCCGGTCCGATTGGGCTCATCGCCCCAAAAATCTATGACGGGCTTCTGGACTACGATAAGGATTTGAAAGCGGTTCCCTCGCTTGCCGAGAGTTGGGAAGTCAGTGAAGATGGCAAAACAGTCACCTTCCGTCTCCGCAAGGGCGTAAAGTGGCACGATGGCAAGCCGTTCACTTCGGCCGATGTGCAGTTCACCATCATGAACGTGCTGAAAAAAGTACATCCGCGCGGTCCGAACTCTTTCAAGGAAGTCACTGAAATCGAAACCCCGGACGAGCACACTGCAATATTCCGGCTCGCCAATCCGGCTCCCTATATGATGCGTTCGTTCGGTTCATACGAGTCGCCAATCGTGCCCAAGCACCTGCTGGAAGGGCAGGACGTCAAGAGCGCGAGCATCGCGAATGATCCTGTTGGTACGGGGCCGTTCAAGTTCGTGGAGTGGAAAAAGGGCCAGTATATCCGTCTGGACAAGAATGAGGACTATTGGAAGGAGGGATTGCCCTATCTCGATCGCATCGTCGGGCGCTTTATCCCTGATGCCTCGACCCGCACGGCTGCGATGGAGAAGGGTGAGGTGCATTACGGCGCCTATGGTGCAATTCCCAATGTCGACGTCGTGCGGCTGCGCGAACTCGACAGTATCGGTGTTACGACGGATGGTTATGCGATGATCAACCCGGTCTCGCTGATCGAGTTCAACACAACGCTTCCGCCATTTGACAATCCGGCGATCCGCAAAGCGATTTCACTGACCTTGGACCGCCAGTTCCTCATCGACAACATCTGGTTCGGTTACGGCAAGCCCGCAACCAGTGCCCTGTCGAGCAACTTTGAAGCAACGGGCCTCTATGCTGCAGGCATGCCGAACTATCCTGGCAAGCCCGATGTGGCGGCCGCGAAGAAACTGCTGGATGATGCAGGGATCAAGCCTGACGCCAACGGTGTGCGTGCTAAGGCAACGCTTGATCTTATTCCCTATGGCGAGGATTGGCGCCGCGCGGGCGAGTACATGAAACAGGCGCTCGGCGAGATCGGTCTTCAGCTTGACTTGCGCTATGAGGACGTGCCGACTTGGTTGAAGCGCGTCTATGCGGACTATGATTTCCGCATGAACATCAACTATTTCTACCAGTTGCCTGATCCGGTGCTGGGCGTGCATCGCCACTACGGTACCGATCAGATCAGAAAGGGTACGCACTTCGTGAACTCCTCGCGCTATAGCAATCCAAAACTCGACGAGCTGCTGATTTCGGGAGCAAAAGAGCCGGATCCGACTAAACGGAGCGCAATGTACAGGGAGATTCAGGAAATTCTTGCGAACGACATGCCGGTCGTGAATCTGCACGAGATGAAGTTCCTGACCGTGTTCAACTCGAAACTCAAGGGACACGATGCATCGGGCTTTGGCGCCTATGGTTCGTTCGATCGCACTTGGTTTGATGAGTGATCTGACGTTTGAAGCTGCGGCTCAGACCGGGACAGGATCCGCATGAGCCATACTGCAAAGCGCCTGCGATACGTCCTAAGACGGCTGTTGCAGGCGCTTCCCATCGTCCTTGCGATTGTTGTCGTGAACTTCTTTCTTCTGCACATGGCGGAAGGCGATGCCGTCGATGTGTTGGCCGGTGAGGCGGGCTCTGCGACGCCCGAATACATGGCGGAGCTGCGAAAGAAGTTTGGGCTGGACCAACCCTTGCCCGTCCAGCTTTTCGTCTATCTGAAAAACGTGTTGTCCTTCGATCTGGGCTACTCGTTCAGGCATGAGATGCCAGTGTTCGATCTCGTGCTGGATCGATTCGTGCCGACACTTCTACTCATGGTCAGCACGATCCTGTTGGCCGTCGGAGTGGGGATCATTCTTGGTTTGCTTGCCGCAACCGGACTCAACACGTGGCGTGACACGTTAATCTCGGTATTCGCGTTGGTGACATACGCGACGCCGCTGTTTTGGGTGGGGCTTATGTTCATTGTGGTGTTCGCGCTCAATCTCGGATGGTTCCCGACGAGCGGCATGGAGAACATAGCAATGTTCTATAGTGGCTGGGACCGTGTGTGGGACATCGCACACCACCTCGTGCTTCCAACGATCACGCTCTCGTTGTTCTATCTGGCGCTCTATACGCGGCTGATGCGCGCATCCATGTTGGAGCAAGCGGGGATGGACTACGTAACTACCGCGCGTGCCAAGGGACTGACTGAACGGCGCATTATGTTCGTCCACGTCTTACGCAATGCACTGTTGCCCGTTGTGACGATGGCGGGGGTGCAGGTCGGTGCGCTGATCGGCGGCTCTGTGATTGTGGAATCGGTGTTCGCCTGGCCCGGTCTCGGGATGTTGGCGTTCGAGGCGTTGTTCGCGCGCGATCTGAATTTGCTGCTTGGAATCTTTCTGCTGTCCGCCTTACTGGTTGTGGCGGTGAATCTGATCGTGGACATAATCTACTCGTGGCTCGACCCA
>JAEKFU010000511.1 GCA_016522385.1 Pseudomonadota bacterium | reverse complement strand
GCCATAACCGTTGAAACGTGTTGACGTTGCGGTGCCGTAGGCGCCGATCGAGCCGAACTCGATGAAATCGTCTTCGCGCAAATCGTGTGGCAAGCTCAGTGCTACGGGCAGCCTGTCGAGAGGATCGCAGGTCGGACCGTAAACGGTCCAGGTATCGCACTCGGCTGCCAGCTCGCCATGGATGCGAATTGCGCGACTGGGCGGGAGAAGATCCGGCGCCTGAGAAAGCTCCATTAGTGCGCCATAAATGCCGTCGTTGATGAATATCTCACGACGGTTAGGCTTGACCAGTTTAACCCGTGTGAGCAGGGAGTGGGCCGGGGCGACAATGCCACGGCCGGGCTCGCACTCCAATAGCGGAATATGCGATGCGCCGAATGCCTCTCTGGCCGCATCGCGAATAGCGATGAAAAAATGGCAGGGGTCGGGGATCTTCGTGCCACTGTAGCGGGCGGGAAATCCACCACCAACGTTGAGTGTTCGGAGCGCAATACCTGCGCTGGCGGCGATATCGGCTGCCGCATGAATATGGCGGCGCCAGGCTTCGGGATCGGTGCACTGCGATCCCGGGTGGAAGGTCAGTAGGCTGGCGAAACCGAGGGCTTGTGCATGGACAAGGAGATCAGCCGCCTCTTCTGGCGATGCGCCGAATTTGGTGGAAAAATCATGTACCGAGCGACCATGCGCGGGTAGACGGAAACGAATGGCGATTTCGATGGCGGATGTTGCCTCGAGGCACTCGGCGATCTTGTCAATTTCATCGACATGATCCGCTGCAAAACGCGTGCAGCCAAATTCCTTGTGGGCGCGGGCTATCTCGCTGCGCGACTTCACCGGGTTATGGTAATGGAACTTCGCATGTGGGCAGACGGTCCGCACCATCTTCATCTCAACCAATGATGCGACATCAAATAGTGTTATACCGCTTGCCGCGATGGTCATTATTGCATCGGTGGTGCTGTTGGCCTTGACGGCATAGGCAACGTCTCCTGGAAACTTCGCCTTGAATAATTTGGCACCGGCGCTAAGGCGAGTCGGTGCAAAGCACAGAACCGGCAAATCCGGGTTGCGCCTTGCAGCAATATCTGCGGCGTCGGCATAGAATTGCCAAGGCGGGTCGGCGTTCTCGTCCCGCTTCAATGCGAGCGGACTGACATTCAATGTGCGAAGCCGGGCTGCCGACATTCTTGTTCACCACCTTTGGTGTTGCTTTGATCTGGCCAATGATGATGATATCTGATACCGGTTAATAGACGGTGATATGCTGTTATTCGACGGGAGATTCGTCGTTTAGCCGAGATAATAGTGAAATGCGACGGAAATGCTGACCCAGAAAGACGAAGAACTCATCGCATTGCTCAAATTGAATGCCCGCGAATCGGTTGCCTCGCTTGCCCGCAAACTCGGTTTGTCCCGGACCACGGTCCAGGACAGGCTAAAACGGCTGGAAGAGCAAAGGGTTATTGAAGGCTATTCGGTCAAGTTGTCCGAACAGACCAATCGTGGCGGGATCGGGGCTTACGTAAGCCTTGAAGTCGAACCGCGCCGTGCGGTCGATGTGACTGGAGCGCTCAGTGCGATTCCGCAGATCGGAGCGTTGTATACGGTTTCCGGCAAGTTTGACATTATTGCACTGGTGATGACACGCTCGGCCGAACATATGGACCGGTTGCTTGATCAAATTGGCCAGATCAGCGGCGTTACGCGCACCGAGTCCGCCATCATTCTGTCAACCAAGCTTGACCGGCGCTGATCCTCGCGAATATCCAGCGGTTGTGCAGTAGATCCGATTTGCTTGTGTTTGCGGCAAAATTGCTCCGTCAGAACGGTTCCAAATCACTGTGTCATGCTCTAAGTGTTTCGATAATCTTCACATAGGGATAGCTTGATCAATGCGGATCACCAGACTGAAGTTGCGCGGACTCATGGCAATGGCGCTTCTGCTTGCAGCATGCGGCCTGGCCATCGGGTACGGGTATGCCGCCGAGGTTCCCAAGTCGCGCGACCAGATTAATCTGTCCTTTGCGCCCTTGGTCAAATTGACTGCGCCCGCAGTGGTCAATGTCTATGCCAAACGGATCAGCCGGCAGCAGGGTTTCGTTCCATTCGGGGCAGACCCTTTCTTCCGACGGTTTTTTGGCGACGAAGGGTTATTTGGCCGACCGCGTGAGCGGGTGCAAAATTCGCTGGGCTCAGGCGTCATCGTCGAAAGTTCCGGCTTTGTCGTCACAAATCATCACGTTATCAAGGGCGGCACCGATATCCGTGTCGTGCTGTCCGATCGGCGGGAGTTCAAGGCCGAAGTGCTGGTGGCCGACAAGCGCACGGATCTGGCGGTGCTGAAGGTCGACACCAAGGGCAAATCATTGCCATTCCTGCAGTTGGGCGATTCCGATGCGCTTGAGGTTGGCGACCTTGTGCTGGCGATCGGAAACCCGTTCGGGGTTGGTCAAACAGTTACAAGCGGAATCATTTCGGCATTGGCACGCACGCGCGTCGGGGTGTCCAACTACCAGTTTTTCATCCAAACCGACGCGGCGATCAATCCAGGCAATTCGGGCGGTGCGCTGGTCGACACTTCAGGACGCTTGATCGGCATCAATACGGCCATCTATTCGCGCAGTGGTGGCTCAATTGGGATCGGATTTGCCATTCCGGCCAATATGGTGCGCTCGGTGATATTTTCGGCCCGTGGCGACGGAAAGGTTGTGCGTCCGTGGAGTGGCGTGGAAACACAGGATGTCACGGCCGATATTGCTGAGTCGCTGGGCTTCAAACGTCCGGTCGGGGCACTGGTGGTGAATGCGCACCCGCTCAGCCCACTCAGCAAGGCCGGCATCAAGCGCGGCGACGTACTGGTTGCGGTGAATGGAAAGGAAATTGCTAATGCGCGCGAGTTCACCTACCGGTTTGCCACCTTGCGCATTGGTGATGAAGCGAGGATCGGGATAAGGCGGCGCGGCAAGGGCTTCAGTGCCGGTGTTGAACTTATTAAGCCACCGGAGGTACCGCCACGCCGGCAGACACGTATAAGAGGGCGAAATCCGTTTGCCGGATTGTCCGTGGCCAATCTTTCGCCGGCAGTAGCTGAGGAGCTGGCGTTGGCTCCCGATGCGCGCGGCGTGGTTGTGATGGATGTTGGCCGCGGACCGGCGCGCCGGGTCGGCTTCAGAAAAGGTGACATCCTGATGGAAATCAATGACCAGGCCATTGATAGTGTTGCGACACTGCGCAGTCTGTTGCGCCTCGATGATGATTGGTGGGAGTTTTCGATCAGTCGTGGCGGCAAAATTCGGCGTATCCGGCTCGGCGGATGAGGAGACGTCTTGAGCAACCTGTTTGAAATGGCCGGGCTGGCGGACGATGCGCCGCGGCCACTGGCAGATAGGTTGCGCCCGGCAATCCTTGCTGAAGTGGTTGGTCAGAACCACCTGGTCGGACCGGACGGCGTAATACGCCGAATGCTCGATGCAGGCCGGGCGAGTTCGATGATTTTGTGGGGCCCGCCGGGTACCGGCAAGACAACAATCGCACGTCTGCTCGCTGGCGAAACGGGGCTGCATTTCGAGCAGATGTCGGCTATTTTTTCCGGCGTTGCCGATCTCAAGAAGGCGTTCGAAGCAGCGCGTGCCCGCCGACAAGAGGGCCGCGGTACTCTATTGTTCATCGATGAAATCCATCGCTTCAACCGAGCCCAGCAGGACAGCTTTCTGCCCGTAATGGAGGACGGCACGATCACGCTGATCGGGGCGACAACCGAGAATCCCTCATTCGAACTTAACGCGGCGCTCTTGTCCCGCGCCCAGGTACTGCCCCTCAATCGGCTTGACAGCGAAGCGCTGCTGCAGCTGATCGTGCGCGCCAGCAAAGTCGAAGGGCGGCCTTTGCCCGTCGATGATGACGCTCGGCAAGCGCTGATGGCGTTGGCTGATGGCGATGGCCGCTATCTACTCAATCTAGTGGAGGAAATCTATTCAGCGGTCGCGGAGGGCGATGCGCGGCTTGATGCTGCCGGGCTGGCTGAGACGGTGCAGCGGCGTGTGCCGGTCTACGACAAATCACAGGACGGGCACTACAATCTGATCTCGGCATTGCACAAATCTGTGCGCGGGTCCGATCCTGATGCAGCCCTATACTATCTGGCTCGCATGCTGGTAGCAGGAGAGGATCCGCTGTTCATCGCCCGCCGGCTGGTGCGCATGGCCAATGAGGATATCGGCCTGGCTGACCCTGAGGCCGTGCACCAGGCCCTGGCAGCCAAGGATGCCTTTGACTTTCTGGGCTCGCCGGAAGGCGAATTGGCATTGGCGCAGGCTACCGTCTATCTGGCAACCGCACCAAAATCGATCGGCGTTTACGAAGGCTTCAAGTCGGCGATGCGACGTGCCAGGGAGACCGGTTCGGTGCCGCCGCCCAAGATCATCCTCAATGCGCCGACGCGGCTCATGAAACGGCAGGAATACGGCGCAGGTTATCTTTACGATCCGCATCAGCCGGATGGATTTTCCGGCCAGGACTATTTTCCCGACGAGATGCAGCGCGAAACGTTTTATGATCCGCCTGAGCGCGGTTTTGAGCGTGAGATTCGCAAACGGCTTGACTATTGGTCGCGATTGCGCACCGAACGTGACTCCTAAAGTTCTAGGGAGATCGCCGAGTCAATAATGGCGATGAGGCCGCTGCGCAGCGGGTAGCCGCGACTCACAAAAAGATGGCCGTCGACATCGCCAAGCGGGTGATCATTGTAGTCGACGAACTTGCCTCTGCGCAGTTCTTTGAATCCGAGATGGTGGCGCTGAATTTCCGTACCGCCACCGTCATCGGAATCGTGCAGGATCAGGACGTCACGGTCTGCCGAGCCGCTGGCATCGACGCCATAGCCTGCCAGGGTGACGAAGTGGCCACCGATGCGTTTCAACTCACCCGGCAAATTGCCCTCTTGGTAGAATCCAATGGACAACCAGACCGCAGCGCCGTCATCGAACTGATCGCGGATCCAGTCGATATTCGGCGCTGATTGCCGGTCGACGAAGCGCTCAGGGATCGGCCAGCGGCCGCGATAGCGCAGCGTCGCGCTATAGTTGGCCTTTTCGATATAGCGTTCCAGTCCGGTCAGAAACTTCTTGTGACTGGTGCCGCCTTTGGGTGCTGTCGACATGAAGTCGCGACTGCCGAGCATGCGGGCAACACTGGCGACCTTTTCTGTCGTCGAAAGGCCGCGTACCGGCAACAACCGTGAAAAGCCGCGGTCCTCCGACAACCAGACCAGTGCATTGGCCGCGGCGACCGGCGCGCAGTACATGCGCCCGCCATTCGGCAAACCGAGGGTCGGATCGGTCTGGGTGAAATCGGGCATGCGGTCGAGACGCTGTGTGTCGTAGGCGGCGGCAAGGGCCGAACCAGAATAGGTCGACAAAACGGCAATGCCGGCAATGAAGGAATGCTTCAAGGTGTTCCACATGACAGACCTCTCCCGCGTTCGCACGTGTTGCAATTTGCGGGGCGAAGATAGCCGATTCGGTTGAACATCCGGCTAAATCAACCTGTAGAATTTTAGCGACCGGATTTGGACTACCAGTCTGGCGGTTTGCTGTCCCGGTAGAAGTCGCTGGAGGGTCCACCGGGCTCGAGTGTTGCCGCCCACAAGAGGCTGTTTGCACCTTGCTTCACCGAGCGCTCAGCGTGCGGGCCACCCATATCTGTGCGGACCCAGCCCGGATCGACGGCATTCACCATGATGCCGCGATGCGCCAGTTCGGTAGCCAAGAGTTTCGACAGCACGTTAATCGAGGCCTTGGAGGCGCGATAGCCGAAATAGTTCGACTGCATCTTAGCCAGGCTTGCCATCTGTGATGACACATTAACGATCCGCCCGTTGTCACGCACCAGAACATGTAGTTTGCGGTTCAAAAGCCATGGTCCTAACGTGTTGATTCGTAACGTGTTTGTTACCGCATTTGGGTCAGCGCCAAGAACCGAGGGAGAGGAACTGTCATGTTCTTCGAGCCACACGCCGGCATTATTGATGAGTACGTCGATGCCGTCAGTCTGATCGCGAACCCAAGCAATAAATCGGTCGATGGACGCGTCGTCACCCTGATCAAGCGTGTGGCCGATTGCATCCAATCCGGCATTCTGTAATTCCCTTACGGCTCGTCCCCCGACGGCTTTGTTTCGTACCCGAAATAAATTACCGGTAACCGATATCACCAAGCCGGCGTGCGGTTTCCAAACCAATGCTGCGAGTGGCACCCGTAACAACTGCTGTTTTGGACACGTCTGACCCGCAAATAAGAAATCGCACAGCTTGGCTATTGCAGAACCAAGGGTCAATGCTCCCGTAGCAGCCGTCCCAAACCGTCCAGCCTGTCCTCAACGCCGGCAAGGCGCAGCACGCGCCAAAGCATGGCCTGGTTGGAGCAGATGACAGGCTTGCCGAGGCCGCATTCGATCTGCTCGACAACGTCGATGGTGCGCAGGGCGCCGCAGGAAATGAGAACGGCATCGGCATCCGGTGTGTCGACAGTCTTGGCAAACTCGATCAGGTAGTCCGGGGCGATGCGGATCATATCGCGGTCATAGCGGAGATTGAGGCCCTGGAATTCGGTGATATTGAAACCCTTGGCTGTCAAGTGTGCAGCGATGGGGGTGTTGAGGTCATCGGTGTAGGGGGTGGCGACGGCAACCCGTTTGGCACCCACGTGGCTCAGGGCGGTGGTAACAGCGGTCATCAAGGTGGTCGGCCTGGCGCCGCGAGCCCCTTCACGCAGCAGCTGTAGCGTCCTTTGCTCGCCAACAGCCACTGTCCCGGACGTGCATGCGTAGCAGATCACGTCAAGACCATCATGCGGCAGGATGGATGCGGCGGCGTCGGCCAAGACATTGCCCATCGCCGCAAGCGACTCCGGCGATATCTCGTGTGGCATTTCTCCACGGTGGAAGTAACAGCCGACCCCTTCCGGGACATGATTGATCATATCCTCTTCGACGGTCTGTTCATTTGGTAGGAGCACGAAGCCGATCTTCGCACGGGCGTTGCGGCCGGCATCGAACCGGATGTTCCACTTCTTTGATTTAATCCGTTGGTGGCCAACGGGCTTTTCAATGTTCATGATCCCATTCTAACATCCCGGCAGGCCGGTGGGACAGTCATGATCAGTGATTGCCTGGGCGAATTTGCGATTGTATACCCCAGCCATGCCGTTGATTTTGTGGATTGCAGTGGGCGGCGCGTTAGGTGCGTCGGGCCGCCATTTAATGAATGT
>JAEKFU010000663.1 GCA_016522385.1 Pseudomonadota bacterium | reverse complement strand
CAACGACTACGATGCAGCGCAGAATGCCGCACGCCGATTTGTCACACTGCATCCCGGGCACCGCGATGCACCCTATGCTTACTATCTGATCGCGATCAGCCATTACGAGCAAATCTCCGATGTCCGGCGGGATCAATCGGAGACAAAAAAGGCATTGGCTTCGCTTGAGGAAATTTCCCAGAGATTCCCTGGCACATCATACGCTCGCGATGCGGAAGCCAAAGCAGTGCTGGCGCGCGATCACCTGGCTGGCAAAGAAATGGAAGTTGGTCGCTATTATTTGAACAAACAGGCTCATCTTTCCGGCATCAATCGTTTCAAGACCGTTGTTACTCAATACCAGACAACGACACATACCCCGGAAGCGCTCTATCGATTGACCGAGGCTTATCTGGCGCTTGGCATACGGTCTGAAGCGCAGACCGCCGCTGCGGTTCTTGGCCATAACTACCCGAACAGCGACTGGTACCGCGACGCCTTCTCGCTGTTGAACGGTCAGGGTTTGGCACCGGTCGAGAACGAGAGTTCGTGGATCAGCAAGGCGGTCAACTCGGTAAATCCGTTCTGATTGTTACGGTTCTCAGCCGCGCGGCACATGCTATTTAAGCTGTGCCGTAAAGCGGCGATGGAAGCTGCTGTACCCTTGTTCAGTTTCTCGCAGGTGCTGTTTCACGATTTGATGGAGTTCTGGCAGTTTGTGGAAAGGGACAGCCGGATAGGTGTGGTGCTCGGCGTGATAGGGCATATTCCATGTAAAGAAACGCACAAGTCGCCAGGTGAATGTGGTACGGGAGTTCTCGAGCATGTTTGACACATGCGGACACAAGGTGTGCTCAGCCAGCAGATAGGCGCGTAGAAACGGCTGCCCCAAACTGGCTGGGATCAGCCACAACCAGACAAGTGCACCAGTTTGGGCCGCCAAAGAGGCAGCAGCCATCAGAGCATAAATTGCGATCGAAAGGCGGGCTTCTCGGCGAACCCGATCGCGCCTTTCCTGCGGAACGAATTCATCGTGAGGGCCGGTCTTGGCATTGATTATCAGGACGCGGAGCTGTGACCACCACACCGGCATTCCCGACAAGTAGACAACATACTGCCACCATGTGACAGGTTTTGGCACGGCGAGTTCGGGATCACGTTCCGGGTCTTGTGTGTGCCGGTGGTGGGCGAGATGAAAATACGTGAACCACTGGGCTGGCAACAGCAGAACGAACCCGCATATGGATGCAATCGCTGAGTTCAGCGCCTGGCTGTCAAAAGGCGTCTTGTGAACGCATTCATGGAGCAGCATGAATAGGAAAATCAATATTACGCCGTGGACAATCAATATGACCTGCCATAGCGGCCAGCCTAGCATGATCCACAGACCGGTCAGAACCAACGCGCCAACATGGCCGGCCAAGTGAACCAATCCAGCAAGATTGGACCGTGCCAGCAAAAGCTCTCGCTGCCGTTTGCTGAGATTGGCAGTGACCTGGCGATGGGTGATAGCGGCCATGAACAAAAATGCGCTGCGGAAAGGTTCTGGTCAAGGGCAGCCGTGACTTTCTGGGCTCCCATAACCACCAAAGTTTTTCGAATTCGTCCTGCTGTGTTGAGGAAGTGTTAGTCCTGTCTGGATACCCGGGATTAACTGGCTTTTGTTAGGTTGCTGCCCTCAAACTGGTGGACTAAGGGGTGGCGACAATATGACTAGCAAAGTCAAACCCATCGCAAAAGACATGGGTATCGAGCGACGCAGAGAAGATCAGCCGGAAGAACGTTTGATGGGGCGTGTCATTGCATGTGACGGCGGGTACGCAACGGTTGCTGCTCTGGCTAGTGAAGCGAGCGACGATGCCTCGAGTTTTTGGTCCATCGGGCGCTTGATCTCCATTGCCGTTGGACAGAATCGGGTTGTCGGCATGGTCTACAAACTGAATGCCGCCGATGCCCGTTGGGAAGATCAGCAATTCAACACGATACATGCTGAAATCGAATTGGTCGGCGAGATCAGAAGCTCCGACAGCGGGGAACTCGAATTCAGTCGCGGCATAGCCACCTATCCACCGCTTGGATCGGTTGCCCACCGGATCCGATCTAAAGACCTGATGGCGGTGCATCTGCGTCATGAAAACCGCTCTATGGTCATTGGAACCCTGTCGCAGGATGAGCAAATTCCGGCAACCGTCGACATTGACAACATGCTATCGCGGCACTTTGCCATTGTCGGCACTACGGGCACCGGCAAGTCTACGGCGCTCGCGTTGCTGATGCGCAAATGCCTGGAGGTTCACCCGGAGCTCCGAATCATGTTGTTTGATCCACACAACGAGTTTTCGACGGCGTTCCCGGACAAAGCGAACGTCCTGACGGCTGACACGCTTGAGCTGCCATTCTGGCTGTTCCAGCATGACGAGTTCGCGGAAGTTATCTTTCGTGGCCGTGAAGGTGTGCAGGAAGAAGTTGACGCCCTCAGGGAGCTCATTCCCGAAGCGCGGGCACGGTTCGGTGCAAAGCAGGCGAATGGCAGCAAACTGGTGCGTCGATCCGTCGATGCAGGCAACATTTCAGCCGATACCCCACTGCCCTACCGGATGACGGACCTATTTGCCATTATCGAGGACGAAATCGGACAACTAGAGGGTCGGCACGACCGCACAGTCTTGAAGTCGTTGAAAACGCGTCTGGAAGCGCTGGTCAATGACCCGCGATACCGGTTCATGTTCTCGGCCCGTACGGTCGACGACAATATGGCTGATGTCATGGGAACGCTGTTCCGCATCCCGCTCAATGACCGCCCGATCACCTGTCTGCAGTTGGCCGGTGTACCGTCTGAAGTGGTGAATTCGGTAATTTCCGTGTTGTGCCGCATGGCATTCGATCTGGCGATGTGGAGCAACGGCACATGCGGTGTCTTGGTGGTATGTGAAGAGGCGCACCGGTACGTCCCGCAAGATCCACGCCTTGGATTTGGGCCGACGCGCCACTCGATTGCCCGGATTGCCAAGGAAGGCCGCAAATACGGCGTTCATCTCGGTGTTGTGACCCAGCGTCCCGGCGAGCTTGATCCAACGATCCTATCGCAATGTTCGACGATATTCTCACTCAGATTGGCCAATGATCTGGATCAGGAGATCATTCGCTCGGCGATCTCTGACTCATCTGCGAGCACGATTAGTTTTCTGTCATCGATCGGCAATCGCGAAGCCATTGCTTTCGGTGAAGGCATTCCTACGCCGATGCGCATGAAGTTCGAGGAACTCAAAACGGAATTCCTGCCAGGCTCGCCGATCTACGATATGCCTGAGCATCTGGAAGGCCATGCGCCACAAGTCAACCTTGGATCTATTATCAGTCGTATGCGTGGAAATCACATCCGCGATGACAACAGGGCTGACGGACAAGCAGCTTAGTTACAGGGAGAATCCGGCAGCGGCCCGCTGGCCCGGCCTAACCACCCGCAGTGGTAAACTTGTGGTGGTTAGGCCGGGCCAGGGGGCCATAACCTGATTCTCAACAGACCCTAGTCCACAATGTCCAAAATGTTCATTTCCACTCCCCTGATTCGGCAAAATTCGGCTATAAGGCCGGCATGCTGAGTGCACTTTCGATCCGTGATATTGTTCTCATTAAAAAGCTCGACATCTCTCTCAATGATGGCATGACGGTGCTTACAGGTGAGACCGGTGCCGGCAAGTCGATCCTGCTGGATGCGCTGGGGCTCGCATTGGGCGCGCGCGGCACGGCGACGCTGGTGCGGGCTGGTGCCGACAAAGGCGTGGTGACGGCAGCGTTTTCGCTGCATGGGGGCCACGACGTGTTGGCCATGCTCGACGAACACGGGATTGAGGTGGACGGTGAACTGGTCATCCGGCGCATCCAGACCAAGGACGGGCCGAGCAGAGCCTTCATCAACGATCAGCCGGTGGGCGTTTCTCTGCTGAAGCAGGTCGGTCTGCAACTGGCAGAAATACACGGTCAACATGATGACCGTGCGCTTCTCGATGGTGCCGGTCACCGCCGTCTTCTCGATGCTTATGGCGATCTTGATGCACAATGCCGCGCTGTCGCTGACGCATGGCAGACATGGTCAGATGCCCGGCAACTTCTGCGCGACCATGAGGCGCTTGTGGCCAGGGCAGCAGCTGATCGCGACTATCTGGAGCATGTTGCCGCAGAACTGCGAGAATTGGCTCCCCAGCCCGGGGAAGAAGACGCGCTGGCGACCAAACGGCAAGTGATGATGAACGCGGAGCAGATAGCCGACACGGTCAGCGAAGCGCTTGGTGTCTTCGGCGGTGACAAGGCACTTGATGCCCGCTTGAACAGTGCTTTGCGCAAGATGGAGCGCCGGCGTATTGAGGCCGCCGGTACGCTGGACGAGGCGTGCGAGGCTCTCGATCGTGTGCTGTCGGAAATGGGTGAAGCCGAGCGGCTCTTGATGCTGGCAAAGAGTGATCTCGATTTCGATCCCGGTGAACTTGAACAGACCGAAGAACGACTGTTTGCGCTCAAGGCGGCAGGTCGCAAGCATGGTGCGACTGTGGATCAACTTCCTGAATTGGCGGAGAAGTTCGAGACTGAATTGCGGGCAATTGCTGATGGCAGCCGACGACTGGCCGAGCTGCGGGAGGCAGCAGATGCAGCTGAAACAGCCTATTTGGCGGCGGCTGAATTGCTAAGTGCGCAACGCTGTGAGGCTGCAAAACGGCTCGATGCGGCGGTGGCGGCAGAACTGGCACCTCTTAAACTGGAGCAGGCGCGGTTTCAGACTGGTATTGCATCGCGGATTGAGCATGCAGGGCCAAAGGGAATCGACAAAGTGGCATTCGAAGTAGCGACGAATCCGGGCGCCGCATTCCAGCCCCTGGCAAGAATTGCCTCAGGCGGTGAGTTGTCGCGCTTCATGCTGGCGCTGAAAGCGGTACTTGCTGCCTGTGGATCGGCACCGACGCTCATCTTCGATGAAATCGACACCGGGGTCGGCGGCGCGGTGGCCGATGCCGTCGGCCAGCGATTGGCACAGCTGGCAAATGGCCTCCAGGTGCTGGCGGTTACGCATTCGCCACAAGTTGCCGCCCGGGCCAGTCAGCATATGTTGATCTCAAAGATGGAAACGATCGGCGAGGACGAACGGCAAATGGTGACACGCATTGTGGAATTGCACAATGATAGCAGGCGTGAAGAGATTGCGCGTATGCTGTCAGCTGCCGAAGTGACCGATGAGGCGCGGGCGCAAGCGGAGCGACTACTGATGCTGGCGAGTTAGTGAATGAGCGTTCGAACGGTTCCGGTTAGTGATTTGACGGCTGAACAGGCGGCCGCCGAGCTGGCTGCATTGGCGGCTGAGATCGCCGAGCATGACCGGCACTATCATGTCGAAGATGCGCCGGTCATCGCCGATGCCGACTATGATGCCCTGCGTCAGCGCAATGAGGCAATTGAAGCAAGGTTTCCCCACTTGGCGCGTCCCGACTCGCCATCCAAGCGTGTTGGCGCGACGCCTTCTGAGAAGTTCTCGAAGGTACAGCATGCAGTGGCGATGTTGTCGCTCGGCAATGCCTTCGGTGATGAGGATGTCGCCGATTTCGCCAAGACCGTTCGCCGGTTCCTGTCGCTCGCAGACGACGATCCGTTGACCTTCACGGCTGAACCCAAAATCGATGGCTTGTCGATTTCGCTCAGATACGAGCAGAGAAAACTGGTCATGGCAGCAACTCGGGGCGATGGCGCAGAGGGTGAAAATGTCACAGCAAATGTGCGCACGATCAAGGACGTCCCGGAGCACGTGGAAAGTGCAGATTTCCCCGAGGTTTTCGAAGTGCGGGGTGAAATCTATCTGTCGCATGCTGATTTTGCCAACATTAATGAAAAGCAAGCTGACGCAGGGGCAAAGACGTTTGCCAATCCGCGCAACGCTGCCGCAGGGTCCCTCAGGCAGCTGGATTCTTCGATCACAGCATCGCGCCCATTGAAGTTTTTCGCCTATGGTTGGGGTGAGGTGTCAAGACTGCCGGGCGAAACGCAATGGGATATTCTTGATGCATTCCGGCGATGGGGATTTCCGGTCAATGACCTTACCCGCGTGTGCGAGAACGTCGATCAATTGCTGGCGCAATATGCCGAGATCGAACTGCATCGTGCCGGGCTCGGTTATGACATCGATGGGGTCGTCTACAAAGTCAACCGGCTTGACTATCAGGACCGGCTCGGGGCCCGTTCGCGTACACCTCGCTGGGCGGTGGCGCACAAGTTTGCCGCCGAAAAGGCGACAACGGTGCTTGAAGACATCGAAATCCAGGTCGGCCGCACGGGCGCGCTGACGCCGGTTGCCCGGCTCCGCCCGGTGACGGTCGGCGGTGTGGTCGTGTCCAATGCGACGCTCCACAACGAGGATGAGATTGCCCGCAAGGATGTGCGCGTCGGCGATACGGTCGTAATACAGCGTGCCGGTGACGTCATCCCGCAGGTGTTGGCGTCTGTACCGGAGATGCGACCTGACAATTCGACGCCTTTTGCGTTTCCCGAGTTGTGTCCGGTGTGCGGTAGCCATGCCGTGCGCGAAGTCAACGAGAAGACCGGCAGGGTTGATGCTGTAAGGCGCTGCATGGGCGGTCTCATTTGTCCGGCGCAGCGGGTCGAACGGCTGAAGCATTTCGTATCGCGCAATGCCTTCGATATTGAAGGGCTGGGGGACAAGGTTATTGAGGAGTTCTATACCGATGGTCTGATCCAGTCGCCGCAAGATGTTTTCAGCCTGCAGGCGCGCGACGAGCGCTCACTGAAGCGTTTGAAAGATCGTGAAGGTTGGGGTGAGACTTCGGTCCGCAATCTGTTTGCCGCAATTGATGAACGCCGCATGATTCCGCTTGACCGGTTTATCTTTGCCCTTGGTATTCGTCACGTAGGCGAAACGACCGCAAGGATTCTGGCCCGTTCCTACGGATCTGTCGAGGCAGTGCGGAGCGCCATGCTGGACGCCGCCGGCGACCGGGAGGGCGAGGCGCTCGCCGATCTCAACAATATTGATGGAATCGGAACGACTGTGGCCGATGCAATCGTTGAGTTTTTCGGTGAACCCCACAATCTCAGCGTTGTCAATGAGTTGCTGGAACACTTGACTGTCACACCATTGGAGGCGGTTGATACCGGCTCGCCAGTATCCGGCAAAACCGTAGTGTTTACCGGCTCGCTGGAGCGCATGTCGCGCGATGAAGCCAAGGCCATGGCGGAGCGGCTTGGTGCTAAGGTCTCCGGGTCCGTTTCAAAGAAGACCGACCTTGTTGTGGCCGGGCCGAAGGCGGGGTCCAAACTGACCAAGGCCAACGAACTCGGCATCGAAGTTATCGATGAAGACGGCTGGTTCGAACGGGTTGGCATGAATTGACTGATCGGATCTTGTGATCAATTAATCAAATGAATTCACTGGGTTCGGCTTGGGAGATGTGCTGAACTCGCGATCACCAAACATGACAGATCCGAGGAAACTATGCCAAAATCACCTGCTCTTGATCCCATGACGATTGATGTCAGAGTGGGTTCAGTCTATCCGGCGCCGTTCAATGCCTCTACCCAGGGGCGGTCCAAACGGGCCTTGACGACAGCGCTGGGATTGAGCCAGTTCGGGGTGAATATCACGGATCTGGCGCCAGGGGCCGCATCGGCGCTCAGACACTGGCATTCGCACGAGGATGAGTTTGTCTATGTTCTCGACGGCGAGGTGATGCTGGTCACGGATGACGGTGAGCAGGTGCTGTCACAGGGCATGTGTGCCGGATTTCCAGCCGGTGTACCCGACGGCCACTGTTTAGAGAACCGTTCCAACGCGCCTGCAACCATACTTGAGGTTGGCAGCCGTAGCGAACTGGACGAAGGCCACTACCCGGATGTGGATTTGCATTGCGCCCCCGGCAGGTACACCAAGCCCAAGTTTACCCACAAGGACGGCACGTCCTACTGAGTAATTTCAGCCGCAGCATTTGCAAGCCAGTCGGCATCAGCGCCGTCGAGCAGGGCCGAAAGTTCGTTTTTGACACGCCTGTGATAGCCGTTCAGCCAGCCGAGTTCCGCCATCGTCAGCAAACTTGCATCAATGAGGCGGCGGTCGATCGGGCACAGCGTTAGCGTTTCCAGCCAGTGCATCGGCCGCTCGCCGCCTTCGATTTCCTGCGGCTCGCGAACCAAGACCAGGTTCTCTATGCGAATGCCGAAATCATCCTGTTTGTAATAGCCTGG